>DASTEN010000534.1:0-10820 GCA_035709645.1 Sphingomonas sp. | reverse complement strand
GGCGGTCTGTTGGGCAACGTCATCGACGGTGGGCGTTCGCGCACCGTGGGCACGCTGCTGGGTGCGGCCGCCGGCGCGCTGGGCGGCCGCGCGATCGAACGCAGCAACGACCAGATTCGCTGCCGCTGACCCGACCCGCCGCGCCCCATCGGTCCGGGGCGCGGAACCACCTGCCCCCGCGCGCGTACGCACGTGCGCGGGGGTTGTGGGCAGCCGTCGTGGGGGCTAGGGCGTAACGCTACCGTAACACCCCAAGAAAGCCTGCCCCTTTGACCGACGCGCCGACGCTGGATTCTTCAGACATTTCGCCGATCTCGATCGTCGACGAAATGAAGTCGAGCTACCTCGACTACGCCATGTCGGTCATCGTCGCCCGCGCGCTGCCCGACGTGCGCGACGGGTTGAAGCCGGTGCATCGGCGCATCCTCTATTCGGCGTATGAAAGCGGCTACGTCGCCGGACGCCCCTACCGCAAATCGGCGCGTATCGTCGGTGACGTGATGGGTAAATACCATCCGCACGGCGACAGCAGCATCTACGACGCCTTGGCGCGCATGGCGCAGGACTGGTCGATGCGGGTGCCGTTCATCGACGGCCAGGGCAACTTCGGGTCGATGGATCCCGATCCGCCCGCGGCGATGCGCTACACGGAAAGCCGCCTGGCCCGCGTCGCCAACTCGCTGCTCGACGATCTCGACAAGGACACCGTCGACTTCGTCCCCAATTACGACGGTCAGGAACGCGAACCCGCCGTCCTGCCGGCCGGTTTCCCCAACCTGCTGGTCAACGGTGCGGGCGGAATTGCCGTCGGCATGGCGACGAACATCCCGCCGCACAACCTGGGCGAGGTTATCGACGCCTGCCTGGCCTATATCGCGAACGGCGCGATCACCGCCGAAGAGCTGATGGAAATCGTGCCGGGGCCCGACTTCCCGACCGGTGCCGTCATCCTGGGCCGCGCAGGCTGCCGCAGCGCCTATACCGGTGGGCGCGGCTCGATCATCGTACGCAGCCGCTACATCACCGAACAGCGCGGCGAGCGACGGTCGATCGTCCTGACCGAAATCCCCTATCAGCAGGGCAAGAATGCGCTGGTCGAAAAGATCGCCGAGGCCGCGAAGGACAAGCGGATCGAAGGCGTCAGCGACATCCGCGACGAATCGAACCGCGACGGCGTCCGCATCGTCATCGACCTGAAGCGCGATGCGACGCCCGACGTCGTGCTGAACCAGCTGTGGCGCCACACCCCGGCGCAGGGGTCGTTCCCCGCCAACATGCTGGCGATCCGCGGCGGGCGCCCTGAACTGCTCAACCTCCGCGACATCATCGAGGCGTTCGTCAAGTTCCGCGAAGAGGTCATCACCCGTCGCGCGAAGTTCGAGCTGAACAAGGCCCGCGATCGCGCGCATATCTTGCTCGGCCTGGTCATCGCGGTGACCAATCTGGACGAGGTCGTCCGCATCATCCGCGGATCGTCGTCGCCGGCCGAGGCACGTGCGTCGCTGCTCGCGCGCGACTGGCCGATCGCCGAGATCGCTCAGTACATCAAGCTGGTCGAGGCGGTCGAGGTCGAGGTGACCGGCGACACCTATCGTCTGTCGGATATCCAGGTCCGCGCGATCCTGGACCTGCGCCTCCACCGCCTGACCGCGCTCGGTCGCGACGAAATCGGCGACGAACTGCAGGAATTGGCATCGTCGATCGCCGAGCTGCTCGAAATCCTTGCCAATCGCGCCCGGCTGTACGAGGTGATGGTCGAGGAACTGACCGCGATCCGCGACCAGTATGCGACCCCGCGTCGCACTGAAATCGCTGCGGCTGCCGACGGCATCGACGACGAGGACCTGATCGAGCGCGAAGACATGGTCGTGACCGTCACGGTCGAGGGCTATATCAAGCGCACCCCGCTCGCCACCTTCCGCGCCCAGGCGCGGGGCGGCAAGGGCCGCAGCGGCATGGCGACGAAGGACGAGGACGTTGTCACCGAATTGTTCGTGACGTCCACGCACACGCCGGTGCTGTTCTTCTCGACGCTCGGCAAGGTGTACCGGATGAAGGTCTGGCGCCTGCCCGAAGGTGGCCCGGCGACGCGCGGTCGGCCGATGGTCAACCTGCTGCCGCTGGCCAATGGCGAGAAGATCCAGACCGTCCTGCCGCTGCCGGAGAATGAGGACGACTGGGGCAAGCTCCACGTCATGTTCGCAACCGCGCGGGGCAACGTCCGTCGCAATTCGATGGACGCATTCGCCAACGTGCCGTCGAACGGCAAGATCGCGATGAAGTTCGAGGGTGAGGACGAAGGCGACACGCTGATCGGCGTCGCGCTGCTCGATGCCGGCGACGACGTGCTGCTGGCCACCCGCCAGGGCAAGGCGATCCGCTTCGCCGGCGACGAGGTTCGCGAGTTCCAGAGCCGCAATTCGACCGGCGTGCGCGGCATGCGCCTGGGTGCGGGCGACGAGGTCATCAGCCTGTCGATCCTGCACCGCGTCGGCACGACGTCGGAGGAGCGCGAGGACTATCTCCGGTTCGCCCCCTGGAAGGCCGAGCGTGAGGGCGAGCCGACGATGCCGCTCGACCGGTTCGAGCTGCTGCGCGCGAAGGAACAGTTCATCCTGACCGTCTGCCAGAACGGCTATGGCAAGCTGTCGTCGGCGTACGAATACCGCCGCACCGGGCGCGGTGGACAGGGCATCACCAACATCGACAATATCGGCCGCAACGGTCCCGTCGTCGCCAGTTTCCCGGCGACCAAGGCCGAACAGCTGATGCTGGTGACCGACCAGGCCAAGCTGATCCGCATTCATCTGGGCGACCTTCGCGTCATCGGTCGTGGCTCGGCGGGCGTGCGGCTGTTCGACGTTGGCAAGGGCGAACACGTCGTCTCTGCCGCCAAGATCGACGAGCAGGAAGAGCCCGAGAACGCCGCCGAAGCGATGGTCGCGGCCGAACTGGCGCAGGACACCGCACCCGATACCGGCGACACCATCGGCGGTGACGCGGCGGAAGGGCCGGAGGGTGGCCAGTGACCCGGCCGTCGACCGCCTACAAGGTGCTGACGCAGGCCCAGATGGATGCGCTCGAGGCGGACGGGACGTTCGCCGGCTCGGCCGTTGACGTGGCCGACGGCTACATTCACCTGTCGACCGCCGCGCAACTGACCGAGACGGTCGACAAGCATTTCGTCGGGCAGAGCGACCTGCACGTCGTCTCGGTCGATCTCGACGCGCTGGGCGACGCGGTGAAGTGGGAGGAGAGCCGGGGCGGCCAGCTGTTCCCCCACATCTACGCCGCGCTGCCGCTGTCGGCGGTGGTGGCGTATTCGCCGCTGGAGCGGGATGCGACCGGGCAGGTCACGCTCCCTGTCACGGGCTAAACCCGACGACCGTCATCCCCGCGAAGGCGGGGATAGATAGTCGCCGAAGGCACCGAGACTCACAGCGGCCAGCCAAAATTGATCCCCGCCTCCGCGGGGATGACGATAGCAAGATTAGGGCGCAAGGTTAGGGCACTCCATGACCCCCCGCGAACTCCTCGATACCGCGCCCGTCCCCGGCGGTGCCCCCTTGCGCCTGTTCCGCCACGGCCGCGACCACATCATCATGCTCGACCGCAACGAGCTGATGAACACGCGGATGAGCGGATCCGAAGAAGCACTGGCGACGATGACGATCGAGCGCCTCGGACGCCGCCCGGCGCCGCATCTGCTGATCGGTGGCTACGGTATGGGCTTCACGCTTCGCGCCGCCCTGACCAAGCTCGGCAAGGATGCGCGGGTGACCGTTGCCGAACTGGTGCCGCAGATCATCGACTGGGCCAGGGGACCGATGGCGGAGCTGACCGCGGACGGCCTCGACGACCCGCGCACGACCATCCAGATCGCCGATGTCGCCGATGCGATCCGCGGGGGGCGCTACGACGCGATCCTGCTCGACGTCGACAATGGCCCCGACGGGGTGGTGCGCGACGCCAACGACCGGCTCTATTCGATGGCCGGGCTGGACCGCGCCCGCAACGCCCTGACGCCCGGCGGCATCCTGGCGGTGTGGTCGGCGGGCGACGACGCCAGCTTCACCCGGCGGTTGAAGGACAGCGGCTTCCAGGTGGACGAAGTCGCGGTGCGCGCGCGCAGCAACGGCAAGGGGCCGCGCCACCTGATCTGGTTCGCGACGCGAAAATAGTCGCATCGTGCTCCCGCCTTCGCGGGAGCATGTTCGGGTCAGGGCGTCAGGTCGACCACCGCTTCTCCCTCCCCCTCGGCCGCCAGCAGCAGCGTTCGGTGGCAGACGTGCGGATCACGCTCGAAACAGAGTAGCGCACTCGGCATTTCGGCGGCCAGCGCCCGCATCCGGGCCGCTTGCGCTTGTGCCTCGGGCAATTCGAGCTGCCCGGCATATACCGACTCCAGCGTCGCGCGATCGCCCTTCTTCGCCGCATCGCGCCCCGGCTTGGGCGTGCCGAGCGCCTTCAGATGAACATAGTCGATCCCCCGCTCCGCCAGCGATGCGGCAAGCGCGGATTTTGAGAAGCCCGGCCGGCGCGACAGCGGCAACTGGCGGACATCGATCACGCGGCGGACGCCGGCCGCCTCCAGCGCGGCAATCACCTCCGCCTGCGTCGCGCCTTCATAGCCGATGGTGTAGATCGTCACGCACCTGTCCCTCTGCGACCAGCGTCGACACGACGCCCCAGGCGATCAACGCCTGGCCACCGAAATAGGTCGGCCAGACCAGCAGACCCGGCACCGCGCTGTCCGCCAGCAGGTTCATGTGCGCGAAGAGCAGCACATCGGACAGGACGAACAGCCATGCGCCGACGATCGGCCAACGCCCGAACCGCCCGAGGCTCGCCGCACCCGCCATGCCCCCCAATGCCGCGGCATAGGCCGCGACACCCACCGCCCCCGTCAGCAGATACCCGATCGCGGAGATGATCGCCGCGCAACCGAGCACCACCAGCCAGCCCCGCTGCCAGAGTCCGCGGGCGTAGAGCGCAATGGCGAGCAGGTGGCCGATCAGGAAAGCGACGGCGCCGACGACCAGTCCGTGCGTTTCCAGCAGGACGTCCCCGGTCGCCCCGGCGGCAAGCACGGTCGCGATTGCCACGCCCTCGCTCGTGTCGGCATGGCGCGCGGCCCACACCGCCAACAGACCGACGCCGAACCCCTTCCACGCGATCATGTCGGGGCCCTGCAGCGTCAGCTTGTCCGCCACGAAGTAGCTGGCACCGACGAAAAGCGCGAAGAACAACAGGATCTGCGGTCGGGCGCGCAGGTCTATTGACACTGGACCGTCCTAGCCGTAGTTTCTGTAATAACAGAAATGGACGTCATATGCGACTCGTCGACCATCCCGATGCCAAGGCGTTCATTCTCCACTGGGGAGAGATGGGGACGCAGTGGGGCGTCAACCGGTCGGTGTCGCAAGTCCATGCCCTCCTTTATCTTTCCGATGAGCCGCTGACCGCCGAGGCGATCGTCGAGGCGTTGACGCTTGCGCGGTCGAACGTCTCGACCGCCCTGAAGGAACTTCAATCCTACCGTATCGTTCGCCGCGTCCATGTCGAGGGCGACCGCCGCGACCATTTCGTCGCGGAAACCGACCTGTGGGACATGCTGATGCGGATCGCGGAAGAGCGCAAGCGTCGCGAGATCGATCCGACGATAGCCCTGCTGGGTGAATTGGCCGAACGGCTGCGCAACGACGATAGCGCGCCGGCGCACGTCCGTCAGCGCGTCGCGCGGATGCACGAGTTCCTGACGACGCTTGGCGGCTGGTACGACCAGGTCCGCGTCCTGCCGAAGCCGACACTGGTGTCGCTGATGAAGC
Organism: Sphingomonas sp.; assembly: GCA_035709645.1. Lineage (GTDB taxonomy): Bacteria > Pseudomonadota > Alphaproteobacteria > Sphingomonadales > Sphingomonadaceae > Sphingomonas. Next base: position 4,992 of record DASTEN010000534.1, on the reverse strand, counting down.
TGGGCGGCAAGATCGCCAAATTCCTTCCTGGGAAATCCAAGAAAGCCGACTGACGTGTAGGAGACGCCCGATGACCGCCACCGATCTGCGCTTACCTATTTCTGTTATAGCAGAAATAACGGATATTACGGACATAAAGGGCAGTCGGCGAAGGCTGCTGCGATCGGTTCCGTGGCGTGATCTGACAGGCATGACCGTTCGCGACGGACTGGTCGAATGCCTGCACCCCCTGCCCTGGATCGCGGTGTCCTGGGCTTGCGCGGCGGCGGGTTGGTGGATTCCGGCGACGGCGGCGGCCTTCATGATCTTCCTGACCGCGCTCCGGCTGAATCACGAGGCGATCCACAACAATCTGGGCTTTTCCGCGCGCGGCCACCGCCGGGTGCTGCATCTGCTCAGTGCGCTGATGCTCGGCTCGAACAGCGCGGTCGCGTTCAACCACCTGCATCATCACCGCCATATCGGCCGGCCCGACGATCTGGAGGGAAAGTGCGGCACGATGCCCGCCTGGCGCGTCTTCCTGTACGGCCCCGTCTTTCCGATCGAGATGCATCGTGCGGCCTGGGCCACCGGCGGCCCCGCGCTGCGGCGGCGGATGGTCATCGATCTGGCGCTGAACGTCGGTGTGGTCGGTATCGCGGTCGCAAGCGGGGCGGCGGTGCTGCTGTTCCATGTCGCGGCGATGCTGGTGGCGCAGTGCCTGACCGCGTTCTTCGCGGTCTGGATCACGCATCACGATTGCGGCGGCGGGGTGCCGATTGCGCGGACCCAGCGGTCCCGCCTGATCAACCTGCTGACCTACAACATGTTCCTGCACCTGGAGCATCACCTGTTCCCCGCAGTGCCGGTGAAGCGCCTGGCGCGGCTGGCCGAGCGGATCGATGCCGCCTGCCCCGCCCTGACCGCCGACGCCCGGCCGGTCCTTCCCACATCGTTTCGTTGATCGAAGGAGGTATATCATGACCGCCCCTACCGACGCCGATATCGCCGCCATGCCCGGGATCGCCGATGCAGCGCTCGCGCGCACCTTCCATTGGCCGCTGTCGGAGGAAGCGCGGCTGTACCGCGACTGCCCAACCGCCTTCTGGCTGGCGCCCGACGCCGACGACGTGTTGACGGAGCGGCCTGCGCCGCCGCCGCCGGCATCGGCGCCAGCGGCGCTGGCGGATGTCGATACGACCACGACCGGCTTCCTGACCGCGATCGGCCTCGCGCTGTTGGTTGCCGGCCCGAGCTTCGTTGCGACGATGGGCCTAGTGACCGACATCGGCGGCACGACACCGATAACACGGATCGCAATGGGGATAGCGATGGGTCTGGTCCTCTCGCCCCTGACCATCCCTTTCGGCGGGATCGCCGCCGCGACGCCCGTCATCCTGGGGGTCAGCCTGCTCGCCTGGCTCGGCACGACGTATCCGGCAGCGCGCCGGCGGCGGGTGTGGGCGGCAACCGGCGCCGGCATGGGCCTGATCATCGCCGCCGCCTTCGATGCCGGCATGACGACGCTGCCGCTGGTGCTCACCTCAATCGCCTGCGCCAGCATCGCGCATACAGCGATCGACTGGACCACCCGCGACCCCGCCTGAACCCGCGCCCCCATTGCCCCCGCCGGCCGATGACGGCATGGAAGCGGCCATGCACGATCATCAGGTTCACATCATCGGCGGCGGGCTGGCCGGGTCGGAAGCCGCGTGGCAACTCGCAGAGGCGGGCATCCGCGTGAAGCTGTCCGAAATGCGCGGTTCGGGCGCCTCGACGCCGGCCCATCATACCGATGGCCTTGCCGAACTCGTCTGTTCGAACAGCTTTCGCTCCGATGATGCGACAAGCAATGCGGTCGGGCTGCTGCACCAGGAGATGCGGACGCTCAACTCGCTGATCCTGGCGCAAGGCGACGCGACGCGGGTGCCGGCCGGTTCGGCGCTGGCGATGGACCGCGACGCCTTTTCGGCCGGCGTCACCGCCGCGCTGGAGGCGCATCCCAACGTCACCATCGTCCGCGAACGCGTCGAAACTTTGCCTGAGGCCGGCCCGACCATCGTCGCGACCGGACCGCTGACCGACCCGCTGCTCGCCGACGCCATCGCGCAGGCCACCGGCAAGGATGCACTGGCGTTCTTCGACGCGATCGCACCGATCGTCCACCGCGACACGATCGACATGGACATCGCCTGGTTCCAGTCGCGCTGGAACAAGGGGGACGGCAGCGATTACATCAACTGCCCGATGAGCAAGGACGAATATTACGCCTTCCACGCCGAACTGCTCGCAGCGGAGAAGACCGAATACAAGGGCTGGGAGGACGTTCCCTATTTCGAAGGCTGCATGCCGATCGAGGTCATGGCGGAACGGGGCGTGGAAACGCTGCGGTTCGGCCCGATGAAGGGCGTCGGTCTCGACGATCCGAAGACCGGGCGCTGGCCCTATGCCGTCGTGCAGCTGCGCCAGGACAATGCGCTTGGAACCTTGTGGAACATCGTCGGCTTCCAGACCAAGCTGAAGCACGGTGAGCAGGTTCGCATATTCCGCACCATCCCCGGATTGCAGAATGCCGAGTTCGCCCGGCTGGGCGGCCTGCATCGCAACACATTCATCCGGTCCCCCGAGCTCCTCGCTCCCGACCTGCGGCTGAAGTCGCGCCCGAACATCCGGTTCGCCGGGCAGATCACGGGGTGCGAGGGCTATGTCGAAAGCGCGGCGGTGGGTCTGCTCGCCGGACGCTTCGCCGCCGCGGAGATCCTCGGCACGACGATGACGCCGCCGCCGGTCGAAACGGCGCTGGGCGCGCTGCTGCACCACATTACGGGCGCGGCGGTCGCGGAGACCTATCAGCCGATGAACGTCAATTTCGGGCTGTTTCCGCCGATCGAGGGGCGGACCAAGAAGGCGGACCGCAAGCGGATGTACACCGACCGCGCGCGTGCCGCGCTCGGCGCGTGGCTCACTCCGCCTCAGTCGGCTCATTCGCCGGCTGCTGCGGCGGACAGCGACGCCGTGCCGGCGCGCGCTTGACCGCGGTCGTCGCGAATTCGGCTGGCGTCAACGCACCCGACTTGTCGCGATCGGCGGTGGCGAACTTTCCCGTCGCCTTTGTCGCCCATTCGTCGAACGACAGCCGACCGTCGCCGTCGGTATCGAGCTTGGCATAGGCCTTTCGCCGGCTGGCGAGATATTCGTCGCGGGTGATCGCCGCATCGCGATCCTTGTCGTAGCGGTTAAAGCGTCGCTGCTCGCGGGTCTGGCGCGACGCCTGCGGCAAGGGCATGTCGTCGTCGGTTTCCTGGGCCCCGGCCATCGACGCCATCGACCGCGGCTCGGCGATCGGCGCCACTTCGGTCGACGCGCTCGAACGGAACAGGAAGACGCCGGCTGCGACCAGCAACAACGCGGATACGACCCCGGCCAGATATCGCAGCATCGTTCGACCCTCCTCGCAACTTTGCGCGTAAGGCTAGTGCCGATCAGCGCCCGGTCAACCGGTGGCGCAATACGCGGACCGACCGCGCGGCGGGCGACCGGTGCGGCATCGTCGCCAGCAGCGCCAGCGCCCCGATCGGCCGCCCGGCACGCGACCACCGGGCCGCCTGCACGTCGCCGATAGAAATGGCAGCAAGCGATCTGGCCTGATCCGCGGCGTTGCGGTCGGGGGTATGGTCGGCGAAGTCGATCAGCGCCCACCCGCGTCCGGCGGCCGGCACGGGGTCATCGGGGCCTGCACCGAGCAGCCGCGCCATGGCCGCGAACAGCCGCCCGCCACGCCGGTCGGCGAAGCGTTGCAACCGATCCGTGTCGATCGGGTCGGGGTCGAGCAGTTCCTCCCACCCCTCGATCATCGCCGCCAGATCCGCGCCCGGAACATGGGGAATCAGGTCACGCTGCACGGCCTGCAGCAGCGGCTCGGCCGGCGCTGGTTTGTCATCCAGTGCCGCGATCGCCTCGTACCACCAGGTCAGACGCATCTGCGCCACGAACGCATCGCGCGTGAAGCGTGTCAATTCGCCCAGCCGCGCATCGAGCGCCATCAGCGTCTCGATCGCTGCGCGCTTCGGCGACGATGGCGACAGGACGATGGTCAATTCGGAGGGGATCACGCAGGTGACGCTTTCGGACTTGATGATGATGTCGAGTAAAATTCTTGAAAATACGTAGGTTTAAACCGCTTATTTACCAGCTGCCCCGTAACGATCGTTGCGTGATCGACAAAGCGTCCCTCTCTCGCGCTCGACGTCCGAAGCGCGTCGGGGCGCTTCTGGCGGACCGTCGCGGCGCCGCCATCCTGGAATTCGCGCTGTGCGCCAGCGCCTTCTTCGGCCTTTTGATCGGCATTCTCCAGATCGCGATCGTCTTTTTTGCCCAACAGGGTCTGCAGACCTCCGCCGAAACGGTCGCGCGCCGTATCCTGACCGGTCAGGTCCCGGCCACCATGACGAAGGACCAGTTCCGCGCGCAGGCGTGCACCCAGTTGCCTGTCTTCATGAACTGTACGAACCTGTACGTCGACGTTCGCAAGGCCAGCAATTTCTCCGCGCTCGACACGGGCGCGCTGTCGCTGACGTACGATGCCAGCGGGAACATCACCAACACCTTCGCCTATGATCCCGGTACGGCCGGCAGCATCGTCATCCTGCGCCTGCTCTACCGCTGGCCGATGGGGACCGCGCCGCTGGGTCTGAAGCTCAGCAACCAGCTCGACGGGTCGCGGCTGCTGGTCGGCACGATGGTGTTCAAGTCGGAGAGCTATTCGTGAGCGCCCTGCGACGTCTGACACGCCTTGGGCGCGATCGGCGGGGTACGGCGCTGATGGAATTCGCCTTCGCGCTGCCTGTGCTGATCATCCTGTTCCTTGGCAGCTACCAGATGTCGGACGCGATCGCGTGCAAACGCCGCGTCACGATCATGACCCGCGCGATCGGGGACATGACGTCGCAGTACCGCGAGATTTCGGGTACCGATCTCGATACGTTGATGGGCGCGTCGACACAGATTTTGGCG
>DASTEN010000533.1:0-2702 GCA_035709645.1 Sphingomonas sp. | reverse complement strand
GAAGGGGCCCACTCGCATCGCGAGTGGGAAGGGTGAGGGCAGCTTCGGTCGACCTGCCCTCACCCTTCCGGCGCTTCGCGCCTCCCTCCCTCTCCCGGCGGGAGAGGGAATGTGATCATCCTCGGCCTCGACCCCGGCCTCGGCACGACCGGCTGGGGCGTCATCTCGGCCGAGGGCAACCGGCTGCGTCATATCGCCAACGGCCAGATCAGGACCGAACCGGCGATGCCGCTGCCGCGCCGGTTGTCGAACCTGTACGAGGCGCTGGGCGAGGTCATCCGCGCCGAACGGCCCGACAGTGCGGCCGCCGAAGAGGTGCTGGGTAACAGCAACGCGCAGTCGACGCTGAAGCTGGGGCAGGCGCGCGGAGTCGTGCTGCTGGCGGCGGCGACCGCGGGGCTGGTCATCGGCGAATATCACCCCAGCACGGTCAAGAAGGCGGTTGTCGGCACCGGCGGCGCGGAAAAGCGGCAGATCCAGGCGATGGTCGGCGTCCTGCTGCCGGGGGTGAAGCTGGCCGGACCCGATGCCGCCGACGCGCTGGCGGTGGCGATCACCCACGCGCATCACGTCGCAAGCGCGCGATCGCTGGGGATGGCGGTGCGGCGGTAACGCTTCGGCAAGGTTTCACAGTCACCGTCGCGGCGCCGCCGTTCTGGCGGCAACTGTGGATGGATGAATGACCGACCTGCCTTCGATCGGTTTCGGAACGGCGCGCGCGATGATGGATCGCCGGCTGGATTCGGCCGTCTCGGCCGGGGCGTTGCGTGCGCAGGACAAGGCGGCGCTGTCGGTCGCGCTCGATACCGTCGGCCAGGGGTTGATCGCCAAGGCGGATGCCGCGCCTGCATCGATGAAGGACCGCGTCGACGCGCTGATCGCGGGGCAGGTCCAAAAGGGTACGCTCAGCCCCGATCAGGCGGGCGAATTGGAGCGGTTCTTCGCGCCCGAACCGGATCGGCAGGCGAACGCACCCGGCTCCGTCACGCAAACGCCGACCGATACCGATGCCGCGAAACTGCGCGGCGTGAAGACTGCCAGCGAGCAGATCGCGTCGTTTGAAGCGTTGCTGGGGCGGATGCGGGCAAGCCTAACGCCGGCCGATATCTATGGGGCCGGAACGGCGCCACAGACCGGGTTGGTGGTCAACCGCGACGCCTGAAGTCCGATCCGGCCGCACGACACACCTGTGCTCCGGCGCGGGCCGGAGCCTCGGCTACCGAAGCCTGTCGATCGCCGCAACTCCGGCCTGCGCCGGAGCGCGACTTGGATCGGGCTGGGCCCTCGTGCTCAGCATGTCGAACTCCCTGTCGACAGGGCTGGTCTGGGGCGCTTGTTCCGGTTAGGTTCCCGGGCGATGACATCCTTTTACCTTCGCCACGCCGTCAGACGGGTTCGCTTTGCGACCTCGCTGCGCGAGAGGTCCGATGAAAGTATCACTTTCATGGGTGCCCCCGACGTGGCGACTCCGCGATTTGCTTTGGTAAATCGCTGGGCGCCCGCGTCATGATCGCGCACCTCAAAGGCGTCCTGACGTCCACCGCGTCGGACCACGCCGTCATCGACGTCGGCGGGGTCGGCTATCTCGTCGGTGCATCGGCGCGGACGCTCGATGCGCTGGGGCCGGTCGGAGAGGGGGTGACCCTCCATACCGAGCTGCTGGTGGGCGAGGATTTCCTCCGCCTCGTCGGCTTCGCGACCGCGGCTGAACGCGACTGGTTCCGCCTGCTGACCGGCGTGCAGGGCGTCGGCGCGCGGGTGGCGCTGGCGATCCTGTCGACGCTGCCGCCCGACGACCTGTCGCGCGCCGTCGCCGCACAGGACAAGGCGATGGTCGCCCGCGCCAACGGCGTCGGCCCGAAACTGGCCGAACGCATCGTCCGCGAGCTGAAGGACAAGGTGGGCGCGGTGGCGCTGGGGCCGATGGCGGGGGGCGTCGCGGTCCCGGCGGGCAGTGCCGCTGGCGACGCGATGTCCGCGCTCGGCAACCTGGGCTTCCGGCCGGCGGAGGCCAGCGCGGCGGTCGCGGCGGCGGAAGAGGAGCTGGGGCCAGGCGCCACGCTCGATGCGCTGGTCCGGTTGGCGCTCAGGAAGGCGGCGAAGTGACGGTTGCGCTGCTGGACGGCACGCTGGGAGAGGACTATATCAGGAACATGGCCGATCTCAGCGTTTCTCTCTCCAGCGATCTGCAGAGCTACGTCGACTCTCGCGTCGCCGCGGAAGGCTTTTCCGATCCCGCCGACTTCGTTCGAGCGCTCGTGCAGCGCGACCAGGAGGACTATATCCGGGACGTCGCGCGTGTACAGCGTTTGATCGACGAGGGCATCGCGTCGGGCATCATCGATGACGAGCCTGAGAATGTCCTTCGTCAGATAATGGACGAAGTTAACGGACGACATGGCTGACGTTCGCCTGAGCCGGGCGGCATCACGCGATATTCGCCAGATTCGAGAGGATGGTGTCCGGGAACATGGGGTCGCTTCGTCTGACCGGTTCATGGCGGGCTTTGAACACCTGTTCGCGCTTTTGAGGGATCAGCCGTTTGCCGGGCAGCAACGTCAGGAAGTGCGCCAGCCGATTCGAAGCCTATCCCACCGTCCGTATCGAATTTTCTATCATCTCGCTGGGGACGTCGTGGTGATCGATCGCATCATTCACCATGCACGCGACGTGCGGAATATCTTACCGACGGATCAATGACC
>DASTEN010000532.1:0-10752 GCA_035709645.1 Sphingomonas sp. | reverse complement strand
ACGGCACCATGCCGACCATGACGCCTGTCAGACCGCCCATCACGAACACCAGCAGCCCGCCGATCACGAACAGCGCGGGCACCGACCAGCGGATCTTTCCCGCCGCCAGCGTCGCGATCCAGCAAAAAACCTGGATGCCGGCGGGCAAGCTGACCGCCATGCTGGCCGCGCTGAAATAGCCGGTCGAAACGCGCGGCATGCCGGTCGCGAACATGTGGTGCGCCCAGACGCCGAAACTGATGAAGCCGGTCGCGATGATCGCCAGCACGTTCAAGCGGTAACCGACAAGTTCGGTCCGCGCGATCGTCGCCACCATCATGCTCATCAGGCCCGCGGCGGGCAGGAAGATGATGTAGACCTCCGGGTGGCCGAAGAACCAGAACAGGTGCTGCCACAGCATCGGATCGCCGCCGCGCGTGGGGTCGAAGAACGGCCAGTTGAACGCGCGCTCCAGTTCCAGCAGCAGCGTACAGAGGATGACGCTGGGGAAGGCGACGATGATCATCACCGCAAAGACCAGCATCGCCCAGGCGAACACCGGCATGCGGCTGAGTGTCATGCCGGGCGCGCGGGTGCGCAGAACGCCGACGATGATCTCGATCGCGCCGGCGATGGCCGAAATCTCGATGAAGCCGATGCCGAGCAGCCAGAAATCGGTGTTGATGCCCGGACTGAACGCGATGCTGGTCAGCGGCGGATACATGAACCAGCCGCCGTCGGGCGCCAGCCCCACGAACAGCGAGCAGAAGAACAGCAGCCCGCCGACGAAATACGCCCAGAAGGCATAAGCCGACAGGCGCGGGAAGGGCAGGTCGCGCGCCGCCAGCATCTGCGGCAACAGCAGCACACCGATCGCCTCGACCATCGGCACCGCGAACAGGAACATCATCACCGTGCCGTGCATGGTGAAGAACTGGTTGTAGGTGTCGACCGGCAGGAACGTCAGCAACGGCGCGGCCAGCTGTACCCGCATGCCGAGCGACAATATGCCCGCCAGCACGAAGAACAGGAACGCGGTTCCGATATAGTAGATGCCGATATAGTTGTTGTTGACCGCGGTCAGCAGCTGCCAGCCGGTCGGCGCACACCAGATGCGCTCCAGCTCTTCCAGCTCGCCGTCGGGCCGGGGGCCCTTGGTCGGAAAGCGATCGTAGAGCGCGTGATCGAAACCGGTCTCGCTCATCGTGGCGTTTCCAGCCAGGCGGCGATGGCATCGACGTCCTGCGCGGAGAGCATGTCATAGCTTGGCATGCGGTTGCCCGGCTTCAGCGCCTGACTGTCGGCGATCCAGCCGTTCAGCGTGCCCCGATTGTTGGGCAGGATGCCGGCCCCCAGCGAAAGGCGGCGCGACAGGTGCGTCAGATCCGGCCCGGACAGGCCGTTCGCCGGCGTTCCCGCGACACGGTGGCAGGCCGCGCAACCGTTCGCCATGAACAGCGCCTGCCCATCGCGGGCGCCCGGCGCGGCAGTTGCCGCCGCGATGCGCCGGATCGCGGGTATCCCGCCTGGAACCGACTGGGGATCGACGCGGTCGGGCGTCGCCGCCCCGCCGCCCGCCAGCAGCCGCCGGTAATCGGCATCGTTATGCGCGGCGACGACGAAGCCCATCAGCGCGTGCGGCCCCCCGCAATATTCGGCGCAGATGCCGCCGTAGCGACCCGCACGGTCGGCCTGGACCTTCAACAGATTCGTGCGGCCGGGGATCATGTCTTCCTTGCCCGACAGGTTGGGCACCCAGAAGCTGTGGATGACGTCGGCGCTGCGCAGTTCGAGCACGACCGGGCGGCCGACCGGCAGGTGCAGTTCATTGGCGTCGCGCAGGATTACGCGTCCCTGCGCATCAAGGTATTCGACGTCCCACCACCACATATGGCCGGTGACACGGATGCGCTGTTCGGTGCCCCTGATCGGATCGGTCAGCGACGCGGTCAGCGTCAGGCCCCAGATCAGCAGCCCGGTCAGCACGACCGCTGGAAAGGCGATGCCCATCGTCCAGATCATCTTTTCGCCGCCCAGCTTCGCCTTCAGCCGGACCGGCCCCGCCAAGGCGACGTACAGCGCCGCCGCGACGATCGCCGTCACCACCACGCCCATGCCGAACAACACCCAGGCAAGCAGCGTCACGCTGTCGGCATAGGGGCCGGCCGGGTCGAGAACGGGCGGCGGCCACCCCCACCAGGCATCGAAGGCGCTCGCAGACTCAGTCATCGGAAATACCATAGAGATAGGCGGCGACGTCGCGCGCCTCGGATGGGGTGATCGGCATCGCGGGCATCGTGCTGCCGGGTTTTGCCGCGGGCGCGTTGCGGACGAACGCGGCAAGGTTGGCGGGGGTGTTCGGCAACGCACCGGCGATCGGGCCAAGCCCGTCGAACCGGGTCAGGTCGGGTCCGGCCCGGCCCTTCGGCCAGGCGATGTCGGGAAAGGCGTGGCAGGCCGCGCAGCCAGCCGCCGCGACGACGGCACGCCCGCGATCCGCCGCTGCCGTATCGAAATCATGGCGCGCGGTGGGCGGTGGCTTGCACGCGGCGGTCATCGCTGCCAGCACGGTGACCGCGACCATCGATCGCAGCGTGGAACCCGCGATTGCGCGGCGGGGTTGGAAGGACCACCGATGACCAGCTTTCCCCGTTTTCCTGTCGCGCTCGCTGCGATCGTTTTGTCCGGCTGCACGTCGCCGGCGAACCCCACCGATCCGTTCGAGGCGACCGGCGAAACCATCGCCTTCAGCGGCGGCGCGGCAGGCCCGGCCGGCGCCTGCTCCACCTGTCACGGCACGCGCGGCCAGGGCGACGGAAACCTCGCCCCGCGGCTCGCCGGTCTCGATCAGGGATATGCGCTGCGTCAACTCGAACATTTCGCCTCCGGCGCGCGGCGCAACCCGCAGATGTATCGGATCGCCCGCCGGCTCGATGCGCGCGCGCGTGAGAAGGTGACCGCCTATTACGCGGCTCTGCCCGGGGGCGCCGGGGCCGGGGCCGCAACGGCAAATGGTGCCAGTGCCGGTCGGGTCCAGGATTGCCGCGCTGCGACCCTCTACCATGTCGGCGACCCCGCGCGCGGGGTCGCATCGTGCGCCAGCTGCCATGGTGCCGATGGACAAGGGAACGCCGGCAACCCGCCGCTGGCCGGACAGCCGGCGCCATATCTCGCCCGCCAGCTCGACGATTGGGCGACGGGCAAGCGGTACGGCGATGCGGATGGGGCGATGACGACCATCAGCCGCGCGCTCTCGGCTGCGGATCGGCAAGCGGTGGCGGCGTATGCTGCGGGCCTTGCGGGTGGTGGCGATGGTCGGTCAGTTCCGGCAGCATGCCCTCGAACACGTCGTCCCGATCGACCAGATGGTGCTTGATCGCCGCCAGCGCGTGGGCGGGGACCAGCAGCGCCAGCGCGATCACGCCGCCGACGTGCAGGTCCATCGCCCAGTCCATCACGCGAAACTGCCAGGCGCGCGACAGGTCGTAGAACGGCATCGCCGGGATCGGGATCACCCCTGCCAGCGATAGGGGCTGGGCCGGCTGGATCGCGGACCACATCGCCCACCCCGACAGCGGCAACAGCGTGAACAGCGCGTAGAACACGCCGTGCGTCAGATGCGCGACCGTCGCGGAAAATCCCGGCTTGTCGGCATCGTTGATCGGCCCCGGCACGATCAGCCGCCACAGCAGGCGCAGCAGTCCGAGCACGAGCAGCGTCAGCCCGATTTCCGAATGCAGCGCATAGGCCGCCAGCTTGTCGCCGCCGACCAGATACCGCTGGATCCACCAGCCGGTCCCGAGTTGGAAAATGACGACCGCGGCCATGATCCAGTGGAACGCCACGCCGACCGGCGTATAGCGCCCGCGCCGGCGATAGCGCTGGGCCCAGGCCTGCAGCCGGCTCATGCGGATCGCGGCGCCGGGGCGGGTGCCAGCGCCTTCCAGAGCAGGGCGGACGCGATCAGCAGATATGCGCCGCCACCGACGACCCACATCATCAGCCCGGCCAGCTGCTGGTCCTCCAGCGGCGTCAGTCCCCAGACCGTCGTCGTGACCGCATGGGGCAGGTAGAATGCGCGACCGGCGAAGACGAGCAGCGCGCCGAGCACCCCCATCTGGACCATTTGGGCCAACAGCCCCGTCGCGGCTTCCAACGCGCCTGCACCGCGCAGCGTCACCCACCAGATCGCGGCGGTTGCCGTGATCGAGAGTTGCATCGCCCAGAACACGCCATCGTTCGCCAGCGCGCGGTCGTAGAACGCCGGGACATGCCACAGCCACAGGCAGGCGGTCTGGACGATGGTGGCAAGCGTCACCGACGTCCTGGGGAACGCCCTCGGCCCGATCGCCATGGCCAGCAGGGGCGCCAAGACCAGGACGAGCGCCAGATGGTGGGCCGATCGCGCCAGAAACAGCGCGGATCCCAGCGCACACAGGGGCGACACGAACAGCAGGATCATTACCGCTGCCGCGCCGATCTGGCTCCGCGCGTGCGCCCGGTCGGCGATCAATCCGATCGCCAACAGGCCGAGCACGACGACCAGCAGAGCCGGATCCCAGTTCCAATGGGTCAGCCAGTGCGCCGGATCGGGCGCCGCCCCGCAATAGGGCTGCCAATACGGCGGCTTGGAGCTAGGTGTCAGCATCTGCCGCACCCTAGTCGAGGATCGGCCTAACGCAATCGTACGTACAGCGATTGTTCTGCCGCCCGAGCCGATCTTTTAGCGAAACCTTTCGGTGTACGCGGCTGCGCTGGCGCGTGGCGAACCGGCGGAGCTGTCTGATTACTGCGAACCCGTCTCTTGCATATGTCCGTGGCGACGTACGCGGGCAGCATGGATCACGTCGGCGGTGTGGCTGTGCCCGCGTCGCTCGGCCCGGAGCAGCTGACCGACCCGCTTGCCGTGGATCATCAGCGGCAAGCCGAGCAGGGCGAGCGGAAAGAAGACGATCATCGCCGGAGAGCCGTTGAGCGCGAGGCACATGACACAGGAGGATGCCAGCAGCGCAAAGCCCCCGGCCTTCCACTGCAGATCGCGACGGGTCATGCCGCCCGTACCCGATCACGCGGGAAATAGCGGTCGGCGACGAGCAGGTCGCCGGCATTGACGAGGCTTTCACGTACGCCCGACCGTTCGTCGCCTGCGCGACCACCGTGCCACAGGACGATGTCTGCGGGGAAATCGGCCTCGCCTGCCAGAGCGTCGACCATGTCCGCGACCTCGAAGGTGAGCCCTATTGCCGGTTCGTGCAGGCGGGCGGCTGCTGCACGCGCTCGCCCGATCATCGCGGGCGAACCATCAATGCCGCGGCCCTCGATCGCCGTGAAGCCGAGCGCCCTGGCGTGACGCACTGCCTCGATCAGCAAGGTGCCACAGCCGCAGTCGGCGTCGACGATTCGGACGGAATGGCGCCCTCGCTCGCGCAGAGCAGCAAGTGCGGCGCAGATGTCGGTCCAGCGCACATCGTTGTACGCGGCACGGCTGCCCAAGATCGTGGACGGGGTGACCGCCGACTTGGACGACGGACGATCGGTCGTGACGAACGGCTTCGGTTTCGGTGTCATGGGAAATCCTCAGGCGGCGCGGCGCAGCGCGTGATCGGCCGGGCTCACCGGCTGGAAGGAGACGAGCGGAACCAGCGGTGCCGAGACGATCTCGAGGCTTGCATGGTAGATCTGCCGCTCCGCTTCGGCGAAGCAGAGCGCAGCGCCACGTGAGACGAAACGGCCCTCCATTTTTCCACCGCTGTCCTGCACCAGCCAGTGGCCCGCCTTGTCCTGACCGACGTAGATAATCGTCCCGCGTTCGTCGGGCTCCGGATTGGGTTCGGACGACATATCGCCTTTCAAACCTTTGATGATCGGGCGTCCAGCGCCCGCTCATCGCAGGTACGAGGCCCCGCATAGTGTTTCGAGATCGATTGAGGGAAAGCGCGTAGTGCGCGCGTAAGCCTGACAACGGCTCGCCGCATTCGGGCGTGCAGGCATATGTCCTACAACCACCGCGCCTTACGGATCGGGCGCCGGCTTGAACAGCCTGGCCCCGTGAACCAGAAGCAGCATGCCGGTGCTTGCGAGGATGAACGTCAGCAGGGCAAGACCAAATTCGACGACCTGTGCAGGACCTTGCCGCGTCGCCTCGTACACGCTGCGATGGATCAATGTCGATCCGCCGGAACATCCGATCAGCAGGACACCACGCAACCGTGGTGGGAGCTTACCCACGAGCCACGCTGCTTTTCAGCGTCCGGTCGCTGACCAGGCTCAGCCGTCCCTCGATCCGGTGTGCGACCCCCGCTGACGTCGCGACCGAAATCGATGTTCGTCCACACCGCTCCGCTTCGGCGAAACGCTGCGCTGCCTGTGCGGATGGGAAGCGACCCAGGAGCATTCCGGCGCTCTCACGGACGGTCCAGTCACCATCGATGTCACGGCCTACGACCAGCATGGCCGGTTCCGGGATGTCCATCGCGATTCTACCTTCTGACGGGAGGAAGACGTTCAGGTTCGGGCGCACTCTCCAGCGGGCGCTCACCTCGATTTCATCGAAAAGATGATGACCCAGGAGGATAAGCGCACTGCCGGCACTCGCGGCCATGAAGCCGAAAGCGGCGATCCCGTAGGCAAGGGTGTCAGCCCTCTGCGGCGGAACGTGCATGGCGACGAGCCGCGAAATTGCGGTGTAACTGAACCAGCAAAGAAGAAGTCCCGAGGCGCGCAGAACGATGTCGGCGCGCCGCGACCGATGCCACGCTATCATGCCACAACCCTTGTCGTGGCAATTCAGTTATCGCCCTCGACATAGCAATTCGAGATCGATTTCAGCTAATTACATAGTGCCGGCATAGTGCTTTCGCCGCGCCGCCGCCCGAGGGCGGCCAAGCCAAACTTAACGTCGTGGTATCGATTGCGAGCTACTCGGGTGTGATGTCCAACGGCGACCCCCCGATCAAAAGGTTGATATCGGCGCGGGCGGCGCCGTGGGCGGCGTTGCTCGGTATTCCCGGGATGGCGGCTCTGTTCGGGCAGGACGCGGCCGTGATGGCGCTGGCGTTATCCACGCTCGTGGGGGTCCTGTGGATCGCGCGGTTGCAGCGCATCGTCACCGCCACGGCCAGACGCATCGCCGATCTGTCACGGGCCAGCGATGGAAAGGCAGCCATCGACATCGGAATCGGGGTCGCAGACATCGAACAACAGCTGCAATCGCTGCGACATCGCACGATCGAACTTCATCCCGTCAGCGGACTGCCGGTACGCGAAAGTCTGATCGATCGCATCACGGCCGATCAGCAGGGATTGCTTGGGGTGATCGCGTTCACCGATTTCGATCGCCTGTCCGCGTTCGATCCGATCCTGGCAGACCGGATCTTTGCCGTGTGCAGCACGCGATTGCGCGAAATGGTCCCAGGCGCACGATATCTCGCCCAGATCGATCGCGGGCATATTGGCGTGTGGTTCGGCGCCGACGTTACCGAGGACGATGCCTGGGCCGAACTCGACGCGATCAGCTACGCGCTCGGCGAAGTCGTGGTCGATGGCGACACTCAGGTCATCCCACAGGTCGCCTTCCGCCTGTCAAGTTACGACGCCGGCGCGACATTGCCGCCGGCCGGATTTATCGCGCGTACATTGTCGACGCTTGCCCTACCGGCGCACGCCGCGATCACGGCCCGGCCGAGCGTGGACCCGGCGGATCACGCACGCGACCTCTTCGCGCTCGAACAGGATCTTCGCCAGGCGATCGACCGGCGCGAGCTGCTGCTGAACTATCAGCCGCTGGTCGATGCCTCGCAAGGCTGCGTCAGCGGGGCCGAGGCCCTTATCAGGTGGGAGCACCCGACGCGCGGACTGATCGCGCCGTCCCAGTTCGTGCCCGTGATCGAGGCGATGGGGCTGGCGGGCGAAATCGGCACCTGGGCGTTGAACACCGCGGTACGCGAGGCGCGTGGCTGGGCGTCGTGCGGCCTGGGGCGATTGCGCGTGGCGGTGAACGTGTCGAGCCTGCAGCTCGAACGCGACGACCTGCCGCAGCTTGTCGAGCGCACGTTGCAGAGCCATGGGATCAGCGCCAGCCAGCTCGAGATCGAGCTGACCGAAAGCGTCGCGACCAGCGACGCCGACCATTGCCGCGGCATCTTCGAAAAGCTGCGCGCGATGGGCATCAAGCTGGCGGTCGATGATTTCGGCACCGGCTATTCCGGGTTCAGCTCGCTACGCACGCTGGCGTTCGACAAGATCAAGATCGATCGCGAGTTCGTCACCGACATCGACAGCCGCGGCGACAGTCAGGCGATCTGCCAGAGCATCATCGCGCTTGGTCGTGGGCTTGGCATCCGTGTGCTGGCCGAGGGTGTCGAGCGACACGCCGAATATGAGTGGCTGCGGCGGCACGGCTGCCACCACTTCCAAGGCTATTACTTCGGCCAGCCGATGCCCGGCGACGCCTTTGTCGATTTCGTGCGCGATCGCGCCGCGCTTGACGAGTTGCTTGCCCCGCGGACGGCCGCGAACCGGATCATGGAGAGATTGACGGCATGAAGTGGATGAAGCGTATCGGACCGGTCTCGCTGGGACTGATGGTGGCTGCGTGTTCGGGCGGGCCGGCGCGCGTCGCCACCGCGCCGCCGCCGGTGGCGTCGCCCGCGGGCGAGATCGATCAGATCAACGATCTGCTGCTTCGCGGTGAGACCGGTGACGCGCGCAAGCGGATCAAGGCCGTGCTGAAGCGTGATCCGATGAACGTGGGCGCGCAGCTTCTGCGCGATTCGGTCGAGCGCGACCCGACGGATCTGCTCGGCCCGCAGAGCTATCCCTACGTCGTTCGCTCGGGCGATACGATCACGATTCTTGCCCAGAGGTTGCTGGGCAATCGTCTCAAGGCCTATCAGCTTGCGCGTTACAACGGGCTGTCCGCGCCTTATGCGCTGGCGGCGGGCCAGACGTTGCGCATCCCGGGAGCGCCGCCGCGGGTCGAGCCGGTACGCCGGCCCGATCCCACGCCCACGCGACCCGCTTTAACGCCCACCCCTGCACCCGCCGTTCCCAAGCCTGCGTCGCGGAAGCCGGCCGCGCCCGCTGCCAATCCGGCAGCCGCGCGCCAGGCGCGTACTGGCGGGCTCGCCGCATTGAACCAGGGCAATGTCGCACGCGCCGTGGCGCTGCTGCGTCGCGCCGCCGCGCTTGACCCGGCCAATCCACTGATCGCGCGCGACCTCGCCCGCGCCGAGCGCATCGCTGCGACCGTTCGCGCGCGGAAGTAAAGCGATGCGCGACAAATGCTTAACTCGTTGTCCTTAGGACGGCCCCGGTTGTGGGATGCGTGAGGCTTGAACGATGACGATGTTGGGCCGCTACCGGGTGGACTCGATGCTTGGCGAGGGTGCCATGGCCGAGGTCTATCGCGCCTATGATCCGGACATCGGGCGGACCGTGGCAATCAAGGTGCTGAAGCCCGATCTGGCGCGCGATCCCGAACTCGGCGCGCGTTTCCTGCGCGAGGCACGTGCCGCAGGTGCGCTCAACCACGCCAACATCGCGACGATCTACGACGCCGGCGAGACGCAGGGTGTGGCCTATATCGCAATGGAACTTGTCGACGGCGAGCCGCTCGACGCGCTGTTGCAGCGCGGGCGGATGCCGTACGAGCGCGTGCTGGAGATCGGACTGCAGCTCGCCAGCGCGCTTGCCTATGCGCACGGCTGCGGCGTCGTCCACCGCGACGTCAAGCCCTCGAACATCCTGCTGTCGTCCGACGGACGTACCGCCAAGCTGCTCGACTTCGGCGTCGCACGGATCGGCGACGGCGATACGCAGGCCCAGCTTGGACGCACCCAGGCCGGGCAGCTGATCGGCACCCCGCGCTACATGAGTCCCGAACAGGCGCTCGGCCTGCCGGTCGATCACCGGTCCGACCTGTTCTCGCTCGGCGTCGTGCTGTACGAAATGGTGACCGGCAAGGTCGCCTTTCCCGGCACAGCGCTCGCGACGCTGGCAATCCAGATCGCGCAGGAAAAGGTCGAACCGATCGATCGCTCCGCGGCGGATTGCCCGCCGGGTTTCCGCTTCATCATCGACAAGCTGCTCGCGAAGAAGCCCGAGGCACGCTTCGCCGACGGAAAGGCGCTGGAGGCCGCGTTGGCGCGCGAGATCGCCGCGCACGGCGACGCGCCGGTCGGACGGCGTGGCATTCCGCTGCTCATCAAGCTGCCGGCGACGCTTGCGCTCGTGACCGCGCTCACCATGTCGGCTTGCATCACCTTCGGGTTGTCGCGTGAACGCCAGGCGCTGGAGCGTATGGCCATCGTCGCAGGCAATTCGACTGCGACGTTCCTGACCAGCAACGCCGCCGTCCTGGCCGCGGACAACGCCGGGCTGTCGACCGATCAGCAGGACTGGTCGTCGCTTCAGGCGTTCGCCATCAGCGCCGGACGCGATAGCGGGATCCGCGACCTCGTCGTCGCCGACCTGCATGGCGTCGTCCGAGCCTCGTCGAACGCCGCACTGGTCGGCACGCGCTACCGGCCATCGAGCGGCGAAGCCATGTTGCAGGACGGCACACTGCGGGCGAGCGCGGCGCCCGATGCCGGTCGCGGCGCGGGCCTGCGCTTCGTCCAGCCGATCGCCTATGCCGGCGCCAATTTCGGCACCGTCGATCTGGTCGTGAAGCGAACTGCGCTCGATGCGGCGCTCAACGCGACGCGCACGTCTATGCTGATCCTGTCGGCGGTGGTGATGCTGGTTGTGCTGATCATCGGCTATCTCAGCGGC
>DASTEN010000531.1:0-12031 GCA_035709645.1 Sphingomonas sp. | reverse complement strand
CGAACATGCCGGCGAAGGTGACCAAGCTGGCCGGCGACCGCCAGCTCTACAGCTTCGCGGACAGCCCGGTCATGTCGAGCTACCTCCTCTACCTCGGCATGGGCGATGTCGAGCGCAAGACGGTGATGGCCGGCAAGACCGAGATCGGGGTCATCACCCGTCGCGGCGTCATCGACCAGGCCGATTACGCGCTGGCCGCCGCGAAGCGGCTGCTGCCCTATTACGAAAGCTATTTCGGACAGCCCTATCCGCTGCCCAAGATGGACATGATCGCAGGTCCCGGATCGTCGCAGTTCTTCGGCGCGATGGAGAATTGGGGCGCAATCTTCTACTTCGAACCCGAATTGCTGTTCGACGCCAAGCGCGCGACGGTTGGCAACCAGCAGCGTATCTATTCGGTCATCGCGCATGAAATGGCGCACCAGTGGTTCGGCGATCTCGTCACCATGCGGTGGTGGGACGATCTGTGGCTGAACGAAGGCTTCGCCAGCTGGATGGAAGGCAAGGCGACCGACGCCCTGAACCCGCAGTGGAATTACCGCGCCCTGACGGTGGCGACCGAACGCGAGGCGGCGATGCGGCTGGATGCGACCGCGGCGACGCATCCGGTGATCCGCAAGGTGACGACGGTCGATCAGATCGGCGAGGCGTTCGACACCATCACCTATCAGAAGGGACAGGCGGTCATCGACATGCTGGAAAGCACGGTCGGCGAAGCCAAATTCCGCGACGGCGTCCGCCGCTACATGGCGAAGTACAAATACAACAATACGGTGACCGACCAGCTCTGGGCGGAGATTTCGGCAGCCGCCGGCCGCGACGTCGCGCCGTTTATGCGCGACTTCACGCTGCAGGGCGGGGTGCCGCTGATCAGCGTCGCCACCGGCCCGTGCACGGGCGACCGTACGACCCTGACGTTCCGCCAGACCCGCTTCGGCCTGGATGCTGCGTCCAAGGCGCCGCAGACCTGGCGCGTGCCGGTGACGTGGGCGACGTTGGGCGCAGGGCAGGCCGGAATGGGGGGCAAGGAAATCCGCGGCGCGACCCCGCAGACGGCGACCGCGATCTGCGGGCCCGTAGTGGTCAATTCGGGCATGGGCGGCTATTACCGCACCCGCTACGACGCGGCCGGTCACGCCGCGATCGTCAAGGCGTTCGACCGCCTGACCGTGGCCGATCAGGTCGGCTTCATGGGCGACGACATGGCGCTGGGCTTCAGCGGCGATCAGGACCTGGCGCTCTATTTCCAGACGCTTGGGGCAGTGAAGGGCGAGGCCGATCCGCTGGTGTGGACGATGGCCGCCGGACAGCTTGCCCGACTGGCGGGCCTGTACGAAGGGACGCCGCTTGGCGATCGCGTACGGGCACGGATGCTTCAGGTGCTGGCGCCGGCGCTCGATCGCTATGGCCTGGAGCCCAAGCGCGACGACAGTTCGGCGGTGACCAATCTGCGCGAGCAATTGGTGTCGCTGCTGGGCGGGGCCGGGGATGCGCGCGTCGTCGATCGGTCGCGCAGCTATTTCGCGGCGGTGCGCAAGGATTCCTCGGCGATCCCGCCGGCGATCCGCCGGCCGATGCTGGCGACGTTCGCGCATAATGCCAACGCGGCCGATTGGGACGCCCTGCTGGCGACCGCGCGGGCCGAAACCAACCCTGTGGTGAAAAACGGCTATATCAATCTGTTGGGCGTCGCGAAGGACGAAGCGCTGGCCCGCCGCGCGCTCGACCTCGTGAAATCGTCGGACTTTACCGATCAGCAGAAGATCAGCCTGCTCGCCGCCGTCGCCGGGGAGCATCCCGATTTGGCGTTCGACTTCGCCACCGCCAATGCGGCGATGATCAACCCGATGTTGGAGACGAGTTCGCGCTCCAGCTTCATCGTCCAGCTCGGCGGCGGGTCGAACGATCCGGCGATGCCGGCGAAGATCACGACATGGGCCGAGAAGAACCTGCCCGAGGCATCGCGCGGAACGGCGGTGCGCACGGTGAACGCGATCAGGAACCGGGCGACGTTCGCCGACCGGCTGCGTCCCTCGGTGACCGAATGGGCGGGGAAGTAAGGGGCGATCGACGATACGCGGTCATTTCCGCAAAGGTGGGAATCGGTACTTGCTGGACGACGTGAGTCTCACAACGTTCAACGACTATTGATCCCCGCCTTCGCGGGGTGACGGCCGTAGATGTGGGCTTCAGCGCTGCGCAAACGCCTTGGCGATCAACCGCTTCGTCTCCGCCCAGGCCGCGCTTTCCGGAGCGATCAGCTCGACATGGCCGGTGGCGGCTACGGTGTGCAGCTCCGCCCGGTCGCCCTTCGCCTGCGCCGCGGCGACATAGTCGGTCGCCATGCGGTACGGGATGATCTTGTCCTCGCGCCCGTTCACCAGCTGCTGGCGGACACCCAAGGGAAACAGCCGCGGGACGGAGGTGTCGGCATAGGGATCGGCGCGGCCGGTGCCGACCAGCTTTGCGACCACCTCGGTTCCGCAGCCGTTGTCGGGACTGGCAGCGGTCGCCTCCAGATCGGGCAGGCCCCCAAGGCTGACGACGGTGTCGATCGGTTGTGGCCTGGGCGTCCGCAAAACGCTGCCGCCCGGCAGCTTCGGCCGTCCCGCGAGCCACAGAGCGAGGTGCCCGCCGGCGGAATGGCCGACCGCGACGATCCGGCGGGTGTCGAGTTCGAAACGCCTGGCCTCCGCCTTCAATCGGTCGGCTGCCATTGCCGCATCGGCGAATGTTCCGGGATAGCCGCCGCCGGCCCGGTCGACACCGCGATAGTCGATGTTCCACACCGCATAGCCAGCGCTCCGAAGGTCGTCGGCGACCCAGTTCATCAGGCTGCGGTCGGCGATCGAGGTCTGCCAGCATCCGCCGTGGACCATCAGCACGGTCTTGTAGGGCGGCTTCACCCCCTTCGGCAGCCAGACGTCGACCTTCTGCATCGAATCCGCACCATAGGCGACCGTCGCATCGGGTTCGGGCTTCGGACGCTTGGCCAGATCGGGCCAGGTGAGCAGGTCGCCGGTCATGAGGGCCAGGCTAGCGGCGAGAGCGGTGCGAAGGAACATGGCATTCGCTTACCGCCAGTTCGGACCTGAAGAAAAGAGGCGGCTCAGCCGACCATCGGCTATGCGACGCGCAGCGTTATGCCCGCCGCGCGATCGCGGGCGCGTGATGCGTTGCGGCGCGCCTCCAGCAGTTCGACCACGTGCGCGGCGAAGCTGGAAAGCTGCCGTTTCTCCCGTTCGGTCAGCCCCGCTGGGCGAGCCTGCGGATCGAAGATGCAGACCGTGCCGAGCCGCGACCGGTTCAGCGCCTTGATAGGCGCTGCGGCATAGAAACGTACGCCGCCATCCGCCAATACGTACGGGTTGCTGCGAAACAGCGGGTGGGTCTGTGCGTCGCCGACGACCGTGACGTCGTCGCTGTCCAGGCTGTGCGTGCAAAACGACAGCGACCGCCGGACCGAGTCATTCTCGACCCCGTAGCGCGCCTTGTACCACTGCCGATCCGCGTCGATGAACGACACGATCGCGCTTCGCACCCCAAACGTCGTTGCGACGCGGTGCGCCAGCGCATCGAACGCCGGTTCAGACGCGGTGTCGAGCACGTCATACCCCATGAGCGTAGCCAGGCGAACCGCTTCGGTGACCATCCCTTTTCCTCCCTGGGATGATGGAAATAGCTGAAGGCCCTTACGAAATCCTAAGCATGCTATGCGTCGTTGCCTCCATATCGGTTGCTTTGCGTCGTTGGGCGCGCCCTGCTAACGCTCGGCATCCATGGCCAGCCAACCTGTCGATCCGATCATAGATGCCCCCTTCGATAGCGCGCTGAGCGAGCGCTACCTCGTCTACGCGCTATCGACGATCACCGCGCGGTCGCTGCCCGACGTACGCGACGGGCTGAAGCCGGTTCACCGCCGCCTGTTGTGGGCGATGCGGCTGCTGCGGCTGGATCCTGCTTCGGGCTACAAGAAATGCGCGCGCGTCGTCGGCGACGTCATCGGCAAATATCATCCGCACGGCGACCAGTCGGTCTACGACGCCATGGTCCGCCTCGCCCAGACCTTTGCGCTGCGCTATCCGCTGGTCGACGGGCAGGGCAATTTCGGCAACATCGATGGCGATAACGCCGCGGCCTATCGCTATACCGAGGCCCGGCTGACCCAGGTCGCGATCGACCTGATGGCCGGACTGGACGAGGACGCGACCGACTTTCGCCCGACATACAACGGCGAGGAGCAGGAGCCCGAGCTGTTTCCCGGCCTGTTCCCCAACTTGCTGGCCAACGGCGCCGCCGGCATCGCGGTCGGCATGGCGACCAGCATCCCGCCGCACAATGCCGCCGAATTGATCGACGCCGCGGTCGCGTTGATCGACAATCCGCAGGCGAACGTCCTGGATCATGTGAAGGGCCCGGATTTTCCGACCGGCGGGCTGGTCGTCGATCCGCCGCAGGCGATCGCGGAGGCATATACGACCGGCCGGGGCGGCTTCCGCGTCCGCGCCCGGATCACCGTCGAGCGGGAAAAGGGCGGTGGCTGGCATCTGGTCGTCAGCGAGATTCCGTACGGCGTGCAGAAGGGCAAGCTGATCGAGGGGATCGCAGCGCTCATCAACGAGAAGAAGCTGCCGATCCTGGGCGATGTGCGCGACGAAAGCGACGAACAGGTCCGCATCGTCATAGAGCCCCGGGCGCGGACGGTGGACCCCGAAACGCTGTCGGAAAGCCTGTATCGGCTGAGCGACCTGGAAACCCGCGTCCCGTTGAACCTGAACGTGCTCGACAAGACGCGCACGCCGCGGGTGATGTCGCTCGGCGAGGCGCTGGCCGCATGGGTCGAGCATCAGTTCGTCGTGCTGCGGCGCCGGTCCGAACACCGGTTGCAGAAGATTGCCGACCGGCTGGAGCTGCTGGGCGGCTACATCATCGCGTACCTCAACCTCGACCGGGTGATCGAGATCATCCGCACCGAGGACGAGCCGAAGCCGGTGATGATCGCGGAGTTCGACCTGACCGACCGGCAAGCCGAAGCGATCCTGAACATGCGGCTGCGCTCGCTCCGGAAGCTTGAGGAAATGGAACTGGTCCGTGAGCGCGATGCGCTGACGAAGGAACAGGCCGGTCTCGTCGATCTGTTGGCGAACGAGGGCAAACAACGCCGACGACTGAAGGGGGACCTGCGCAAGATTCGCGACCGCTATGGTCCCGATACGGCGCTGGGCGCGCGGCGGACGACGATTGCCGAAGCCGCGCCGACGCGTGTCATCCCGCTGGAGGCGATGATCGAGCGCGAACCGATCACGGTCATCCTGTCGCAGCGCGGCTGGGTGCGCGCGATGAAGGGGCACGTCGAGCTTTCGTCGGCCGAGACGATGAAGTTCAAGGAGGGCGATGGCCCCGCCTTTGCGTTCCACGCGCAGACGACCGATAAGCTGCTGGTGGCGGCCGCGACCGGGCGGTTCTACACGCTGGCCGCCGACAAGCTGCCGGGGGGGCGCGGCTTTGGCGAACCGGTGCGGCTGATGATCGACCTGGACGGCAGCGTCCAGATCGTCGCCTTCCTGCGCGCATCGTCGTCCGAACGCCTGCTGGTCGCCGCCACCGACGGACGCGGCTTCCTGGTCAAGACCACCGACACCATTGCCGAAACGCGCAAGGGCAAGACGGTGATGACGCCACGCACGGGCGCGATGCTGTCGCTCGTCCGGCCGGTTCATCCGGACGACGATTACGTCGCGGCGATCGGCGACAATCGCAAGATGCTGGTCTTCCCGATAAGCGAGGTCGCCGAACTGTCGCGTGGACAAGGGGTGCAACTGCAACGGTATCGTGACGGTGGCCTGTCGGATGCGATCACGTTCCGGTTCGAAAAGGGGCTGACCTGGCCGATGGGGGGCGATGCGGGACGGATGCGGACCGAAAGCGACCTGACGCCGTGGCGCGCGGCGCGCGGGGCGGCCGGACGTATGCCACCGACGGGTTTTCCTCGTGACAATCGTTTTCAGAACTGAACGACCATCACGTGCTTCAGGGCGTTTTAACTAGTCCGGCCTAGACACCGGACGTGATGTTGTTTCGCAAGGCGCGCGCGCCCAGCCATCTATCAGCCGCGCCGGCGCCGGACGCGCCAGCCGATCCGTGCGCGTTCGGCCCGTCGATGGCGGCGCGGACGATCGATCTGCTGCCGATCGCGGCGGCGATCGTGGCGCTGCGCGGCGATACGCTGGATTTCGAAGCGGTCAACCGTCCATTCCGGCGCGCCGGGCTGGGTACGACCACGGCCGACAGTTCGGTCATCCAGCTTCTGGGCGGTCGCATCGCCGCCTTCGTCCAGGCGGATGAAACGCATCAGGAATTCACCTGGCAGGTCGGCGAAGCGATCGATGCCCAGCATTTCCGCGTGATGCTGGCGCGGCGCCCGGAAACGCGCGGCCGCTGTCTCGTGACGCTGGTCGACCAGACCCCCGAACAGCGCACCGAGGCGAGCCTGCGTCGCGAGATGCAGTCGGACAGCCTGACCGGTTTGCCGAACCGCGCAGGATTCGAAGACCTGATCGACAGTCACGTCACGACCACGAACGCGCAATCCTATGCGGTGATGATCGTCAATCTGGCGCGCTTCAGTCGCGTCAACGCCTGCATGGGGTCGCTGGCGGGCGACGAGCTGCTGATCTCGGTGGCGCGGCGGATCAAGGGTGCGCTGCGCGGGCGCGATACACTGGCACGGATCGGCGGCGACGAATTCGCGGTGCTGATCGAAACCGACGATGCGATGGCCGACGCCCTGCATGTCGCGCGGCGCTTCCATGCCGCGCTGTCGACGCCCTTCCGCCTGTCCGATTTCGAAATCCGGATCGATTGCTCGATCGGCATCGCACTGGGCATCGACGAAATTCTGGCGCCGGAGGACCTGATCCGCCACGCACAGTTCGCGGTGAAGCGCGCGAAGCAGACCGGCCAGGTCGAAGTCTATAGCCGCACTTCCTACGACGTGGTCCGTGCCCAGTTCGGGATCGAGACCCGCCTGCGCCGCGCGATCGAGAATGGTGAGATGCGGCTGGCGTTCCAGCCGATCTGCGACCTGTCGACCGGCCGGATCACATCCTTCGAATCGCTCGCCCGCTGGGCACCCGACGGCGTCAACATCCCGCCGAGCGACTTCATCCCCGTTGCCGAGGAATGCGGGCTGATCCTCCCGCTTGGCCGCTGGGCTGTCGACGCCGCGGCGCAGGCGGTCGCGGATTGGGACCGGCGGATGGGGCGGCCGTGCGGGGTCAATGTCGCGGTCAACCTGTCGGTCATTCAGTTGCAGCGCGACGACGTCCCGACAATGGTGCGCCGCGCGCTGGATACGCATGGGATCGAGGGTAACCGCATGACCCTGGAACTGACGGAAAGCGCGATCGTCGGCGACCATGACCGCATTTCGGTGATCCTTCAGGCGCTGAAGGACCTGGGCAGCCGGCTGGCGATGGACGACTTCGGGACCGGCTACTCCAACCTCGCCTATCTGCAGCGCCTGCCGATCGATATCCTTAAGATCGATCGCAGCTTCATTTCTGGCATGCTGGCCGACCGCGACAAGGTGGCGATCGTCCGGGCTATCCTGAGCCTAGCGCAGGCGTTGGGGATGAAGACGACGGCCGAGGGGGTCGAGAGCAACGAACAGGCCCAGACGCTCGCCGCGCTTGGCTGTTCGTACGGCCAGGGGTATCTGTTCTCGCGACCGGTCGACAGCGACCAGGCCTATCGGTTGCTGACCGCCAGCACCTGAGCCACAGCGGAGTCGACGATGCCGTCGATATCGTCGGGGAAGCCCGCGGCGATCCAGCGATCCTCGATCAGACGCAGCGTCCGGGCGACGTCCGGACCCTTGCCGACACCGCGTGCCACGATCGTGCCGCCGGATACCGGTAACCGCCGTGGCGTCCAGCCGTCGGGGAATCGTGCGTCCTGCCCTGCGAGCAGCAGCCGGTCGCGCGCACCGTCGATCCCGACGCGATAGGCCAGCGCGGCCGCACCCTCGTGCCCTGCGCCGAGCCCCGCCGCCTCGAGCCGCCTGCGCTCGATGTTCGAAAGCTTCAGCCGGGCACCGACCTCGACCGCCGCATCGTGCCCGATCAGCGCGGCAAGGCGGCGGATCGGATCGGCGGCGATCGCCTGCGCGTGTTCGGCATCGACCAGCGCCACCAGCCGCTTGATCCCCGGTTCCGCGACTTCCGGCAAGACCGGGCGGAAAATGCCCCGGTCGTACATCAGCCGCACGACGCGGACCGCATCGCGCGCGACGAGCAGTTTCAGCAGTTCGTCGCGGATTCTCTCGCGCGACAGCGCCATCAGGTCGTTCGCACGGTCGGTGCAGGCGTTCAGGCCATCGTCGTCGGGTACGTCACCGAACCGGGCCAGAAAGCGAAAGAAGCGTAGGATGCGCAGGTGATCCTCGGCGATCCGGCGCCGGGGATCCCCGATGAAGCGGATGCGGCGCGCCTCTAGGTCCGCCAGGCCGCCGAAATAATCGAAGACCTCGCCGGTGTCGGGATCGGCGTACAGCGCGTTCATCGTAAAATCGCGCCGCGCCGCGTCCTCGCGCCAGTCGTCGGTGAAGGCGACGACGGCATGGCGCCCGTCGGTCGACACGTCGCGGCGCAGCGTCGTCACCTCTACCGGGCCGCTGTCGATGACGGCGGTGATCGTGCCGTGGGCCAGACCGGTCGGCACCGCCTTGATTCCCGCACGATGCAAGCGGTGGACCACGTCCTCGGGATCGTGTCGCGTCGCGATGTCGAGATCGGCGACCGGCAGCCCGATCAGCGCATCGCGGACCGCACCGCCGACGAACCGGGCATGATCGCCGCCACCCAGCGCGTCGATCAAGGCGTCGAGTCCGGCGCGCGCGCGCCAGTCGGTCGGGGGCAGCGTCACCATTTCAACTGCCTCGACAAATTCGCGATCATCGCTGCGGTCGCGCCCCAGATCGTCTCGCCCTGCCAGTCGATGCGGATGTATTTCCGCTTGCGGCCCTTCCACATCGCCGTTTCCGGATGATGGTTGGCCGGGTCGAGCAGATAGGCGAGCGGCGCTTCGAAGACCGCGGCGACCTCCGCTTCCGAAGGAGACAGGGTCAGGTCGGGCGGCACGACGCCGATGACCGGCGTGACGCAATAGCCGGTGCCGGTGCGATAGGGGGCGACCGTACCGACGATCGTCACCGCCGCGGGGGCGAGCCCAATCTCCTCACGCGCCTCCCGCAGCGCGGCGGCTATAGCATCGTCGTCGTCCGGGTCGATCCGCCCGCCGGGAAAGGCGACCTGGCCGGCGTGGGCACGCAGCGTTTCGGTCCGGCGCGTCAGGATCACGCCAGGGTCTACGCGGTCGGTGACCGCGACCAGCACCGCGGCCTCGGTCGCCGGCGGCGCGCCTTCCAACTCCAGCGCGCTCAGGTCCCCGGTCAGCAATTCCGGCGCATCATGACATCCCGCCGCAAGTGCGGCGCGCAACCGGTCGGCCAGCGTCATGCCGGCTCCAGCGGAAAGAAGACGCCGTCGCTCCACAGACCGGGCGGTGTCTCGCCACCATCGAGGGCCATGTTAGCAAGTTCATAATAGAGCGACCGCACGATCAGCGCATCGAGCCCGCCACGGATGCGGACATAGGGGTGGGGCCCGTCCGCCCGCGTGTCGAAGCGGAGCGGATGGTCGGGGCCTGCGATGACGATGTCGCCGACGTTGGTCTGGAAGGCGATAAGCCCTCCTCCCGCCTTCATCTTTACCGCGACGAAGGGGGCGTCGTCGACGGCGATGTCCAGCTTTTCGCCCGGGTTGACCAGCACATAGCCCCCGTCGGGCTCGCGTCGCAGGATCGTCGCGAACTTTCGGACCATGTCGCGGCGCCCGATCGGCGACCCCTGGTGATACCATTGTCCATCGCTGGCGATCCGCATCTCGCTGTCCCCGCAATGACTGGGGTGCCAGTTCTCTACGGGCGCGGGGGATTCGGCAGCGATGTGGGCGGCGACCGCATCCATCGACAGCGCGTCGAGATCGGGGGGCGGCGGCATCGGCATGCGGACCCCTTTGGCAAGGTCGGGCGCGCTAGGGAAGGGGCTGGCGTTCCGAAGCGTGCTCCGGCGAGGGCCGAAGCCTTGACGATCGAAAGCTAGGCCCGCCAGCGCTCCGGCCTTCGCCGGAGCACGGCACGCTGGATCAAATCTCGTATTCGGGGCGCCACTGCGGCTCTTCATAGGCCGGGCGGCGGGCGCCGGGTTGGCGGGATACCATCTTCGAGTACAGCGCCTTCACCGTGTTGCTGCCGGTACGTTCGAAGAAATTGGGCAGGATCGCATGGACCATGCAGGCAAGGCCGCCTGCGATCAGCTTCGTCCCGAAGCTCGACGCGACGCCGAAATGCTCGAGATAGGTCTCACCGACGCTTTCGGGATGCGCGCGAAACCAGCGATGCAGGGGTCCAGCCTTTGCCATACATCAAGCATAGCGCGAAACGGCTGCCGGCGAAACCTCAGTCGCGCCCGACCGAATCGATAATGCGACCGCCGGCCATGAATACCGCGATCGGGCAGAGTGCGAACAGCAGCCAACCGCCCACCCCGGGATAGGCATCGAGATACCGGACCCCCCGTTCGACCGCGCCGACGCCCAGTCCGTAGATGACCAGAAACGCCTCGAACTTGGTCTTGATCGTAAACAGGCGGGTGACGCGGGACCACATGCCCGTGCGTGAAGCAAGCTGCGGGCCAACGGCGGAAATCCGTTAATCCAGCGTGACGAGACAGGGTTAATCGTCAAGTAACCCGACAGTGTCGAGCGCTTCGAACAGCGCGCGGCGGGCGGCGTCGATCTGTCGGACGATCGCGGGATCGGCGATCGCATCGTGCGCAATCGTCTCGGGCCACATCGTCCGGACGACCGCGGCGATGCGGTCCAGTTTTGCGTTGTCGACCAGGAACCGCGGATCGACCGTCGCGGGATCGGCGACGACGCGGAGGCGCAGGCAGGCCGGGCCGCCGCCGTTCGCCATCGATTCGCGCACGTCGACCACCTCCACCCGCCGGATCGGCCCGTTTCCGGCGACATGAGCCTGCAACCAGGCCCAGACCGATGGCGTGTCCCGCGCCTCGCCCGGCACGATCAGGGCCATGCTGCCATCCGGCAACGTCACCAATTGCGCATTGAAGAGATAGGACGAGATCGCATCCGCCAGGCTGACCGCGGCGGCGGGCACCTCGACGATCTCGACGTCGGGCAGCCGCGCGCGCAGGTCGGCGTAGAGGGCGTCGCGGTCCTCGAACGCCTGTTCATGCGCGAACAGCACGCGTTCGTTGGCGACGGCGACGACGTCGTTGTGAAAGGCCCCGGCGGCGATCGCGGCGTCGGACTGGCGCGCGAAGATCGTCTGTCCGACCCCATGGCGGCGTGCCACGGCCTCGCTCGCATCGCGGTGCTGGCGAGCGGGAAACGGACCGCCCGCAACGCCGTACACGAACACCTCGACGCCCGGCATTCCGTGTTCGGCGCACAGCCGCATGTGGTTGGCGGCCCCTTCGTCCCCGAACGGCGGCGGCACCGGCGCATGGACAACAAACGCCGGGTCGGCGAAGGCCATCCGCAGCTGGGCAAGCGTGCCCGGCCATTCGTGGCTACGGTGCGGCATCGTGCCGAGGTTCGCGACGGTCAGGTGGCAGCGGCCATCGGCGGTGTCGGGTGCGGGCGAAACGGTGGCGGCGTTCGCGGCCCACATGGCGGAGGCCGACAGGGCCTGCGCCTGCAGATGGGGCGGCGCATCGGCATAGTCGATCGCCAGGCTGTGCAGCCACCGGCGATCGGGTCGTGCATGCGGCAACAGGATGCCCTGGGTCAGGCCCAGCGCCAGATTGGCGCGCATCTTTTCGATACCCTGCAAAGCGGCCGCGCGCGGATGCGATGTCGCGCCAGCGTTCCGGGTCGCCGCCAGATTGCCGTGGCTGAGCCCGGCGTAATTGTGGCTGGGTCCGACGATGCCGTCGAAATTGATC
>DASTEN010000530.1:0-2097 GCA_035709645.1 Sphingomonas sp. | reverse complement strand
TGCCTGGGCGATCTACGCACTGGTCGGGTTGAGCCTCGGCTATTTCACCTATCGGAAGAATCTGCCGCTGACGTTGCGATCCGGCCTGTCGCCACTGCTCGGCAAGCGCATCGACGGGCCGATCGGCGATGCGATCGACATCTTCGCCGTGTGCGGCACGGTGTTCGGCGTTTCCACCTCGCTCGGGTTCGGCGTGTCGCAGATGACCGCGGGACTGGCCTATGAATATGGCGTGCCGGACGGCACGATCACCAGGATCGTCGTCATCGTCCTCGTCATGGGTGCTGCGACGCTGTCGGTGCTGAGCGGGGCCGATCGTGGCATTCGCCGCCTGTCCGAACTGAATCTGGCGATGGCGGTGCTGCTGATGCTGTTCGTGCTGGTGCTGGGGCCGACGCTGTTCCTGCTACGCGCACTGGTGCAGAATTTCGGGCTGTATCTCGACCATTTCGTCCTGCGTACCTTCACGCTCTATGCGTACGAACCGCGCGCGTGGATGGCGGACTGGACGCTGTTCTATTGGGCGTGGTGGATCGCATGGTCCCCGTTCGTCGGCATGTTCATCGCGCGGATTTCGCGGGGGCGCACGATCCGCGAATTTGTGATCGGCGTTCTGTTCGTCCCGACGGCCTTCACCTTCCTCTGGATGACGGTCTTCGGCAACACCGCCATCGCGCTCGACCTCGGCCCGGCGGCGGGTGGGATCGCGCAGGCGGTGCAGCAAGACCTGTCGACGGCGCTGTTCAAGTTCCTCGAATATCTGCCGGCCGCCGGCGTCACTTCGACGATCGCCATCGCGCTGGTCGCGGTGTTCTTCGTCACTTCGGCGGATTCGGGGGCGCTGGTCATCGACACGCTCGCGTCCGGCGGTGCCGAGGATACGCCGCGCTGGCAGCGCATCTATTGGTGCGTCCTGCTGGGCGTGACCGCGACGCTGCTGCTCATCGCCGGCGGGCTGGGGGCGCTGCAAGCCGCCACGCTGCTGGCTGCCTTGCCCTTCTGTTTCATCATGCTGTTGCTGGCGGCGGGGCTGGTGCGGCAGACGAACGCCGACTTGGCGGGCGTCGCGCTTCGCGAGGAAGCGCCGCTTGGCGAGCGATTGAAGCGGTTGCTGGTGCCGGCGCAGCGAAGCGAAATCCTGCGCCAGTTGGAGGGCAAGGGCGAGGCGGCACTTCGCACGGTCCATGCAGCGTTGCAGAAGGAGGGGTGGCCGGACAGCCGCGTCGACGTCGCGGAGGATCAGCGCGCCCTGATCCTCGGCACCGACACCGGCCGTTCCTTTACCTACCGTCTGACGTCCCGTTCCCGTCCGCTCGCCGCCTATACCGCGCTCGATGCGTCGGAGGGGCGGCGCAGCATGGCGTGGTTCCTTGCCGCACAGACCAACCACGACGCCCGGTTTCGCGACCTGACCGGCTTCACGGTCGATCAGATCGCCGCCGACGTCCTGACGCAACTGGAACGGTGGCGATTGGGGGGATAGCCCCCGCCATGCACCGGCGCCCGGTTCGACATGGACGGACCCGCTCTACCGCGCGAACAGACGCCGCAGGAACACCGTTTCCACTTCGCGCCGCAGATCGTTGTTCGGCTTCTTCAGAAAGCCGTGTCCTTCGTCGGCGAACAGCACATACCAGGTGTCGTTGCCGTTTGCGCGCAGCCGCGCCACGACCTGATCCGATTCCGACTGCGGCACGCGTGGATCGTTGGCGCCCTGCATCACCAGCATCGGCTTGGTGATCCGTGCGACATTGGTGATCGGCGACACCCGCGTCAGCACGGCGCGCATCGCCGGATCGCGTTCGTCGCCATATTCGGCACGGCGATTGTCGCGGCGATAGGCTTCGGTGTTCTGAAGGAACGTGTTCCAGTTGCTGATGCCGTACCGCTCGACCCCGCCGACCAGCCGGTCCGAATAGTGCGTCATCACGGCAAGGCTCATATAGCCGCCATAGGATTGGCCATAGACCGCGACGCGGCCGGGATCGAGGTCGGGCTGCGTGCCGATCCAGTCGAGCAGCGCGCCGATATCCTTGACCGAATCCTCGCGCTTCGCACCGTTGTCGAGGTTCAGGTAGCGCCTGCCATAGCCGTCGC
>DASTEN010000529.1:0-3015 GCA_035709645.1 Sphingomonas sp. | reverse complement strand
AGCGGGCAGACCCCCGTCGGCGCGTCGGCGGCCTCATTGGCCGTCACGCGCGATCCGACCGGCAATGCGCCACCTGGCTGGCAGACGATGTGCGTCGTCGCAACCGGCGCCGTCAGGACGTCGACCGCGACGAATCCGACGGTGCCGTCGCCACCCGAAACGCCCCAGGCGTAGCCCCGCGACAGTTCGAGCACGTCGAACGGTTCGCCGGGCAGGATTTCGGACAAGACCGCGCCGCCATGCGACGCCAGGATGGGCGATCGCCGGTTCGCGTTGCGCTGGACGGCCGCGGCATAGTGCGGGGCGAATACCCGATCCGCCAGGCGGACGTCCGCCAGATCGCCGCGCGCCGCCTCGACCCGCGGGTCTACGCTGTGGCTGCGACCAGTGAGTGCGAAACGCTTACGCGTGCGCGGGCTGGCGCTGGGCGGCGCCTGGATGGGCCGGTGATCCGTCACCGGAGAGGAAATGCCCGAATTCTGCAAGAAAGTCTGCCCCCTTAGGCGTCCGCGCGACGAAGATGTTACGCTTGTCGGTGTCATCGCGCTGGCGGCGCAGATAGCCGAGAGCGCCCAGACGATTCAAGGCACGCGTGACGACGGGCTTCGATACGTTCAGCGCACGGGCCAGACCGCGTACGGTATGGGGGCCCTTGTCCAGATAGACGAGCATCAGCAGCGCCATCTGTCGGTTTGTCAGGTCCGGTTCGCCGGAACGCACATAATCGACAAGCGTGTGCATCCAGGTGAAGAGTGACTTTTCGGAGATTGCGTTCACGATTTCGGGTCCGCTTCTTACCGTTGCGAGCCCGTCACGGCGGGCGGTCTTGCGGCATTAACGCGACGATAAGCCTCGGGTTTCCGCGCGTTCGCGAAATGTTTGCAAGCAGGTTACAGCCCTTGAGACAGCGGGGCTGCGGCGGTACGGCAGCGGGCGCGGTTGATCCCCGGGCGGGGGTCGCCTATGTGCGCCGCCAGTTCACTCACTTCGATCGGTTTTCGTCCCCCATGTTCACCTTCCTGCTCGTCGTCCAGGCGATCATCGCCGCGTTGCTCGTGACGGTGATCCTGATGCAGAAGTCGGAAGGGGGCGGGCTTACCACCGGCGGCAGCCCGTCGGGGCTGATGTCCGCGCGCGGCGCGGCCGATTTCCTGACGCGGGCGACCGCGGTGCTGGCGACCGCCTTCATCGTGATGTCGATCGGTCTGGCGTTCCTGGCGGCAGCGAACAAGACGTCGACCGTCGACACCAGCCTGGCCCGGACCGCGCCTGCGCCCCAGCAGGCGCCTGCCGCAAACGGCGATACGGACGCGCTGAAGGCCGCCGCCGACGCCGCGGCTCAGAACACGACCGCACCGGCCAACGGCAGCGGCGTTCCGCTCCAGCAGTAATCGCGCACGCATTACCGCTTTCGTCGCAAGCGCGGGGATATCCGCGCTTGCCCAACACGCATGTTCAAGGTTAGGCGCATCCTCCCATGGCGCGGTATATCTTCATCACCGGCGGCGTGGTCTCGTCGCTCGGCAAAGGCCTCATGGCGGCCTCTCTCGCAGCTCTGTTGCAGGCACGCGGCTACCGCGTCCGCATCCGCAAGTTCGACCCCTATCTGAACGTCGATCCGGGGACGATGAGCCCGTACCAGCACGGCGAAGTCTATGTGACCGACGACGGGGCGGAAACCGACCTCGACCTCGGCCACTATGAACGCTTCACCGGCGTGCCGAGCCGGCAGAGCGACAACATCACGTCGGGCCGCATCTACCAGACGATCATCGCCAAGGAACGCCGTGGCGACTATCTGGGCGCCACCGTGCAGGTCATCCCGCACGTGACCGACGCGATCAAGGAATTCGCCCGTAACGAAACCGAGGACCTCGATTTCGTGCTGTGCGAGATCGGTGGGACCGTCGGCGACATCGAATCGCTGCCGTTCATGGAGGCGATCCGCCAGCTGCGGAACGACGTCGGTCGCCAGAACACCTGCTTCGTCCATCTGACGCTGGTCCCCTACATCGCCGCGGCCGGCGAACTGAAGACCAAGCCAACCCAGCACAGCGTCCGCGACATGACCGCGCTGGGCATCCAGCCCGACGTGCTGGTGTGCCGTTGCGAACGTCCGCTGCCGGCCAGCGAGCGGGCGAAGATCGCGCTGTTCTGCAACGTGCCGACCAGCCACGTCATTCCCGCGCTCGATGCCAAATCGATCTACGGCGTGCCGCTGCAATATCATGCCGAAGGGCTGGACCGCGCGGTGCTCGACAGCTTCGGCCTGCCGGCGGACGGATCGCCCGACCTCACGCGCTGGGACGACATCATCGATCGGCTGACCAACGTCGAGGGCGAAGTGTCGATCGGCGTGGTCGGCAAATACGTCGGGCTGCAGGATGCGTACAAGTCGCTGCACGAAGCGCTGGTTCACGGCGGGATCGCAAACCGGGTGAAGGTCAACATCCGCTGGCTCGATGCCGAACTGTTCGAGCAGGCCCCCGACGACATCGCCGCGACGCTCGAGCCGCTGCACGCGATTCTCGTCCCCGGCGGGTTCGGGGAGCGCGGGTCGGAAGGCAAGATCGCCGCGGTCCGCTTCGCCCGTGAACGCAAGGTGCCGTATTTCGGCATCTGTCTCGGCATGCAGATGGCGTGCATCGAAGGGGCCCGAAACACCGCCGGCATCACCGCTGCGTCCACGACCGAATTCGGCCCCACGCCGGAACCGGTCGTCGGCCTGATCACCGAATGGATGACCGCCGAAGGGCTGCAACAGCGGCAGGAGGGCGGCGACCTGGGCGGCACGATGCGCTTGGGCGCGTACGACGCGGCGCTGGCTGGGAACAGCCATGTCGCCAGCATCTACGGCGGCAACGCGATC
Organism: Sphingomonas sp.; assembly: GCA_035709645.1. Lineage (GTDB taxonomy): Bacteria > Pseudomonadota > Alphaproteobacteria > Sphingomonadales > Sphingomonadaceae > Sphingomonas. The sequence continues at coordinate 146 of DASTEN010000529.1, read as the reverse complement.
AGCGAGCGCCATCGCCACCGCTACGAAGTGAACGTCCATTACAAGGATGCGCTGGAGGCGGGGGGACTGCGCTTTTCGGGCATGTCGCCCGACGGCGCGTTGCCCGAGATCGTCGAGCGGCCCGATCACCCCTGGTTCGTCGGCGT
>DASTEN010000528.1:0-4728 GCA_035709645.1 Sphingomonas sp. | reverse complement strand
CGCCCCCTGGCTGCCGCCGGTGACGAGCACGCGGAACACGCCGTCTTCGTCGAGCATCGGATAGGGTCGCTCCCGGATCGCCAGGATCGCGTCGCGCACCGGATTGCCGACGAGGTGCGTCTTGGCCTTGTACGCCGGCTTCAACCGCGCGACGTCGGCATAGGAGGTGGCGATCCCGGCCACCTTTGCCGCCACCAGCCGGTTGACGCGGCCGAGAACCGCATTCTGTTCATGGACGATCGTCGGAATGTTTTCGGCGAACGCCGCCAGTAGGGCGGGAAGCGCGGGATAGCCGCCGAAGCCGATCACCGCGGCCGGCTTGAAATTGCGGTACAGCTCGCGTGCCATTGCGCGGCCGGCGAGCATCTTGCGCCCCGCCTTCAGCCAATTGACGGGTCCGCCCGAAAAGCGGCCCGCGGGCAGGACGTGGGTCTGAATTCCTTCGAACAGGTCGGGGAAGCGAACGCCGCGATCGTCGCTGACCAAGGCGACGCGGTGACCGCGACGGGTCAACTCGGCCGCAAGCGCGGCGGCTGGCACCATGTGCCCCCCGGTCCCTCCGGCGGCCAGGACATAATGACGCGATTTAGGCATGCAGGCTTACCGTACGATATAAGGTGAGCGGTGCAGATACGGGTTCCGGCGGGTAAAGGCGAGCAGCAACCCCATGCCGATCGACAGCGCGATCATCGACGACCCGCCATAGCTGATGAACGGCAGCGTCATGCCCTTCGACGGCGCCAGCCCCGTGTTCACCGCCATGTTGATCGTCGCCTGCACGCCGAACTGCGACGCGAGCCCCGCGGCGGCGAGCAGGCGGAAGGCGTCCTCCTCGTCCAGCAGCTTTACGAACACCCGCGCGACGATGGCGAAGAACAGGATGGCGATGACCGCGCAGGCGAGCAGGCCGAATTCCTCACCGACGACCGAATAGACGTAATCGGTATGCGCTTCGGGCAGGCGGAACTTCACCACGCCGCCGCCCGGCCCGGTGCCGGTCAGCCCGCCCGCGGTGATCGTCGCGTGCGCCATGTCGGTCTGGTAATGGTCGGCACCCGGCCCGCCGTGATCGGGGAACAGGAAATTGTCGATGCGGATCCGCGCGGTGTCGTAGAAGACATAGGCCGCGACGATACCCGCCACGCCGGCCCCGATCATGCCGCCGATCACCTTCGGGTTAACCCCCGACACCATCAGCAGGATCAGCCACACGCTGCCAAAGATGATCGTCTGGCCGAAATCGGGCTGGAGCATCAGCGCGCCGCCAACGATCGCGGTCAGGCAGAAGGTGACCGGGACCATCGGCAGATCGGGATCGCGCGACCGCAGGCTGAGCATCCACGCGATGGTCACGATGAAGACGGGTTTCAGAAATTCGGACGGCTGGAATTGCGCGATGCCCCCGCCGATCCACCGCCGCGCGCCGTTCACCTCCACGCCGACGAACGGTGTGATCAGCAGCAGCGCACCGAAAAAGACGCACGCCCCCAGCGCAAACCGTTTGGCCAGCGTCGGCGGCAGCATCGAGAAGACGAGCATCACCGGCACCGATAGCGCGACCCACATCACCTGGCGCCAGAAATAGTACATCGGCGCGAGTTGGTGGTTGAGCCCCGAATAGCGCTGCGCCGTCGCCGGGCTGCCCGCCGCCACCGCGATCAGGCCGATCGCGATCAGCAGGAAGGCGAGCAGCAGCAGGACGCGGTCGAGTTCCCAGAACCACATCGCGATCGGCCCGCGATTGCCCCGGCCCAGCCGTTCGTCGACGCGGCTGCGGAAGCCTTTGGGAGAGGTGGGTCGCGCCATGTCGGTCATGCTAGCGCCTTCACCGCCGAACGGAAGCGTTCGCCCCGATCCTCGAAATCGCGGAACTGGTCGAACGAGGCGCAGGCCGGAGACAACAGCACCGTGTCTCCTGCCCGCGCGGTGGCGGCGGCATCACGGACCGCCTGGTCGAGTGTCCCACTTTGGGTCACCGGCAGGTCGCCCGACAGCAGCTGAGCGAACAGCGGCGCGGCGTCGCCGATGACATAGGCGTGCGCGACGTGGCCGAAGCCCGGGCGGCATGCCTCGAGGTCTTCGGTCTTGGCCTGGCCGCCCAGGATCCAGTGAACGCGGTCGAAAGCGGCGAGCGCGGGCGCGGTCGACGTCGGATTGGTCGCCTTGCTGTCGTTGACGTACAGCACGCCGTCCACGGTCGCGACGCGCTCCATCCGATGCGGCAGACCGGGGAAGCTTTCGAGGCCACGGTCGATCGCCGCCGCCTCGATCCCCAGCGCCTCGCAGGCGGCGATGGCGGCTAGCGCGTTCTGCGCGTTGTGTGGCCCTTGCAGCGCTGGCCAGCGCGATTGGTCCATGCAGACGCCGGGCGCGATCTTGGTCAGGTCCTCTGCACGGCCCGCGCGCGCGATCTGCCGGGCGACCGCGGCCGACGCATCGTCGCCGATCCCGACGATCGCGGCGTGCCCCGTCGACTGCATCGCGAACAGCCGCGCCTTGGACGCGGCATAACCGTCGAACCCGTCATAGCGGTCGAGGTGGTCGGGCGTGATGTTCAGCAGCACCGCGACGTCGCAGTCCAGACTGTGGGTCAGGTCGATCTGGTAGCTCGACAGCTCCAGCACATAGACGCCGCCCTCAGGCAGCGGGTCCTGACCCAGGATCGGCAGCCCGATGTTGCCGCCCAACCGCGTCGGCAGCCCAGCGGTCTCGCAGATATGCGCGATCAGCGCCGTGGTGGTCGACTTGCCGTTGGTACCGGTGATGCCGACGACGCGGTGCGCGGGCAGGTCCGGGCGGGCCTGAGCGAAGAGTTCGATGTCGCCGATGATCGGAATGCCGAATTCTCGTGCCACGTCGGCCAGCGGCAACCGGTTGAGCGGCACGCCAGGCGACAAGACCAGTCCGTCCAACTCGAACTCGGTCCAATCGGTAAAATCGTCGATGAAGAGCTGCGTACCCTCCAATCGCTTGTCGCGAATGCCCCGGACCTTTTGCCAGTCGTCATCCCACGCCAGCACTTCCGCCCCGCTCGCCAGCAGCGCACGAACCGTTGCCGCGCCTGAGCGCGCCAGCCCGAGCACCGCATATCGCTTTCCCGCCCAGGCGGCGCTCGTGATCACCGCAGTTTCAACGTCGACAGGCCGGCGAGCGCCAGCACGAGGCTGATGATCCAGAACCGGATCACCACGGTCGGCTCCGACCAGCCGAGCTGTTCGAAATGATGGTGGATCGGCGCCATGCGGAACACGCGCTTGCCGGTGCGCTTGTAGAAGAACACCTGGATGATGACGCTCATCGCCTCGACGACGAACAGCCCGCCGACGATGCCCAGCACGATCTCGTGATGCGCGGTCACCGCGATGGTGCCGAGCGCGCCACCGAGTGCGAGGCTGCCGGTATCGCCCATGAACACCGCGGCCGGCGGCGCATTGTACCACAGGAACGCCAGGCCCCCGCCGATCACCGCCCCGCAGAAGATCGCCAGATCGCCTGCGCCCAGCACGTGCGGGATGCCGAGATACCCGGCATATTTCGCGTTGCCCGCCAGATAGACGATGATCATGAAGGTCACGGATGCGATGATGACCGGCATCGTGGCCAGACCGTCCAGGCCGTCGGTCAGGTTGACCGCATTGCCGAACGCCACGATCGTGAACGCGGCGAAGACAATGTAGAGCGGCCCCAGATCGACCGAGAAATAACTGAAGAACGGCACATACAGGTTGGTGCCGTTGTAGCGCGTGATGACCCAGGCGGCGGCGGCGGCGATGACGAATTCGCCGAGCAACCGTGTGCGGCCCGACACACCGGCGGTACTCGCCTTGCGGACCTTGTCGTAATCGTCGAGGAACCCGATCATCCCGAAGCCGAGCGTCACGAACAGACACGCCCAGACATATGGGTTGCTCAGGTCCATCCACAGCAGCACGCTCAAGCCCAGCGACGTCAGGATCAGCAGCCCGCCCATCGTCGGCGTACCGACCTTGGCGAGGTGGGTCTGCGGGCCGTCCAGACGGATCGGCTGTCCCTTGCCCTGACGCACGCGCAGCCAGCCGATGAACTTCGGCCCGATCAGCAGCCCGATCAGCAGCGCGGTCGCCACCGCTCCCCCTGAGCGGAAGCTCAGGTAGCGGATGAGGTTCAAGACCCCGGGAAAGCCGAGCTGTTCGGCGATCCAGTAGAGCATCAGTCCCCCGTCCCTGCCAGTGCGGGCTTGCGGAGTGCGGCGACCACCGCCGACAACCCGATCCCGTTCGATCCCTTGATGAGCACCGCATCCCCCGGCGCCAGCACGTCGCCCAGACGTGCCTTCGCAGCTGCGGCATCGGGCACATGGACGAAATCGACCCGCCCCTCAAGCGCTTGCGCCAACGGCAGCATCTCGGCACCCACCAATATGGCGCGGGAAATGCCCGCTTCGTCGATAGGACCGGCAAGGTCGGCGTGATAGGCGGCGCTGTCGGCGCCCAGTTCGCGCATGCCGCCCAACACCGCGATCCGGCGGCGATCCTCCAGTGCCAGTACCGCGAGCGTCGCGCGCATCGATGCGGGATTGGCGTTGTAGCTTTCGTCGATCACCAGCGCGTCGCCACCCGCCACCTGCGCCCGGAAGCGTTGCCCGCGCCCCGGCAGACCCGCCATATCGGCGAGCGCCAGACCGGCAAGGCCAAGGTCGCCGCCCGCGGCATCGACCGCCGCCAGCACGGCCAGCGCGTTCGACACCCA
>DASTEN010000527.1:0-9396 GCA_035709645.1 Sphingomonas sp. | reverse complement strand
CGCGTGCGGCCTGGCGCAGCTTGGACAGGCCGCCGTCGCCGTCGGTCAGGAACGCTTCGACCGCGCGCAGGTCGTCGGCGATCTTTTCGGCGCGCTGCATACCGCGACGGCGGTCGGCGAGCGTTTCCTCCTCGCCGGGTTCGGGGGCAAGCGCCTCCAGTTCGGCAACCGCATGTTCAAGCCAGTCACGATCGCGGGCCGCCGCCTCGATCTCCGCGCGCGCCGCGGCGAGTATGGCTTCAGCGTCCCGCCACGCGCGATGGGCGATGGCGCAGGTGCCTGCGTCGATCCGACCGAAGGCATCGAGCAGCGCGCGGTGCCCGGCCGGGGCGAGCAGCCCGCGATCGTCGTGCTGCCCATGGATTTCGACGAGGTACGCGCCGAGTTCCCGCAGCAGCGCCGCCGACACGGGCTGGCCGCCGACGAACGCCCGGCTGCCGCCGTCGGCCTTGACCACGCGGCGGATCACCAGCGGCTCGCCCGGTTCCCGGTCCAGCCCGTTCTGTGCGAGTACCGAGGCCAGGTGATGATCGGCGGGCAGGTCGAAACTGGCCGCGACGCTCGCCTGCGCCGCCCCGTGCCGGACCAGGCCACTGTCCGCACGCGCGCCCAGCGCCAGCCCGAGCGAATCGAGCAGGATCGACTTGCCCGCCCCCGTCTCGCCGGTGAGCACGCCCAACCCGGGCGCGAAATCGAGGTCGAGCGCCTCGATCAGCACGACGTCGCGAATGGAAAGCGCGGTCAGCATATGTTCCGCCCTTTGCCACGGGACGGCGCGGGGGGGAAGGTGGGTTCGTCCGGTCGCATAGACTTGTCGGCTTCCGCGACGGCGGGCGCCCAGGGCCACGATCGACGTAAGCTGTCGCACTGCTGGACCCTTGGTTCCCGCCTCCGCGGGAACTTGGACAGCTTGTGGTGCCGTGAGACTTTCGCAGAGGTCCCGCCTGCGCGGGAATGGGTAACTTCCGACCGCCTCGCCCGCCCCTCATTCCGGCGCAAGGGCTATTGTCCACTGGATCGATAGGAATAAGATCGCGTTCGGGAGGGGGTCGGTCGTGCGGTGCCATCAGCTCCCGGTGCCGTGCGACCGACCCGCCCGATGACGAGGAGGATTTCATGGCTTCGTTTCGAGAGCAGTCCCCGACGATCCTGACCGTGCCCGGCCTTGGCGGCTCCGGACCGACGCACTGGCAAAGCCTGTGGGAGGCCCAGCGCGACGATACCGTGCGCGCGGATCTGGGCCTGTGGGACAAGCCGCATCGCAACAGCTGGGTGACGAAGCTTGATCAGGCGATCCGCACCGCGCAGGCGCCCGTCGTGCTGGTCGGCCATTCGCTCGGCTGCCTGGCGATCGCTTGGTGGGCGCACCTGTCGCCGCAGCCCTATGGCTGGCCGGTGGCCGGCGCGCTGCTGGTCGCGCCGGCCGACGTCGATCGCCGGGACGGGCCGCCCGAACTGGCGGGCTTTGCGCCGGCGCCGATGACGCCCCTGCCCTTCCCCTCGATCGTCGTCGCCAGCCGCGACGATCCGTGGATACGCTACGACCGCGCGCAGGCGCTGGCGAGCGGCTGGGGCAGCCATCTGGTCGACGCCGGCAGCGCCGGCCACGTCAACGCCGCGAGTGGGATCGGTGACTGGGCGGAGGGGCAGGCATTGCTTGCCGAACTGATCGACGACATCGGCCTCGCCCATTCGCCGAGCGAGGGGCGCGCGTTGCTGGCGCGGCGGCTGACAGGATCGGCAGTGCAGGCTCGCGCGAGCGTATGATCCGTGGCAGGGTGCCGCGCGATGACGATCGATCGCCGCACCCTGCTCGCCGCCTCGCTTGCCGCCGCTCCTGCCGGAGCGATGGCGCAGGCCCTGCCGCCGCTGTCCGACCCGGAGACGATCCACCTCTGGCCGGGGCGCGATGGCCCGGGGCTGACCAATGCCGCCCTGGCCGAAACGGTCGACAACCGCAGCAAGGACCCCGCCCAACCGAATCGCGCGGTCGCGGGCGTGCGCCAGCCGCGGATCGCCGCCTATCGCCCCGCGCAGCCGAACGGCGCGGCGATGCTGGTGATGCCGGGCGGCGGCTACACCTATCTGTCGACCGACAACGAGGGGCGCGAACAGGCGCTGTGGATGACGGCGCGCGGTATCACCGTCTTCGTGCTCCATTATCGACTGCCGGCCGAAGGCTGGCGCGATTCGGCGAACGCGCCGCTGGCCGATGCACAGCGCGCGATGCGGCTGATCCGCGCGAATGCGGCGCGTTTCGGAATCGATCCGGCGCGGGTCGGGGCGATGGGCTTCTCGGCGGGCGGGCATCTGTGCGCCGACCTGGCGACGCGCTTCGCGCGATCGGTGTACGCACCGGTCGACGCCGCCGATCGCCTGAGCGCACGCCCGGCGATCGCCGCGCCGATCTATCCGGTGGTGTCGATGGACGAAGACCTGGCTCACGCCGGCTCCCGCGCGAAGCTGATCGGCGCGGACGCGACCGAGACGATGGTGCTGGAACACTCCCCCGACCGCCAGGTGACGAAGGACACCCCGCCGCTGTTCCTGGTCCACGCCGAGGATGATGGGACGGTAAAGGTCGGCAACGCAATCGCGCTCCATGCCGCGGCGCGGGCGATGGGGGTGCCGGTCGAGATGCACCTGTTCGAAAAGGGCGGCCATGGATTCGGCACGGGCCTGCGAACCGCGGGCTTGCCGGTACAGATGTGGCCGCAACTGTTCGCCGGCTGGGCGAAGGGACGACTGCTTACGGCGTAAGGTCGCGAAAGGGGTTCACGATGGTCAGGCGACCTTCGACCGCCAGGCCATGGTGCATGTCTTCGGAATAGAGCGTGTCGCACCCGGCGTGCAGCGCCGCGGCGACGATCATCGCGTCGTAGACGGAAAAACCGTACCGCTCGGCCAGGACGATACCGTCCAGGTGGATGTCGATACCATTGGTGACGATGCTGTCCGCGAGCGACCGGAGGTCCGTCAGCGCGACATCGACCTTCTGCCAGTCCCAACGGAATTTTCGGCGCGCGGCATTGGCAAATTCGTTCAGCGATTGAACGCTGATGGCGAACCGATCACGCAATCGGTCGTTGGCGATCGGGGCTTTCGGACTTTCGTCCAGATAGGCGCAGACCAGAATATTGGTATCGAGGAACGCCCGGCTCACCGAGCGTTTGCCGCCTCACGGTCGAACTTGAAATCGGGAGGCATTTTTACCGCCATCGAGCGAATCCGCGCCAACGCAGCCTCACGCCGTTGCCGATCCGTCAAGACGGCAATCTGACCATCATCGAGCGCACACAGATCGATCTCGTCGCCCTCCTTCAAGCCGAGCTCGCGCACAACGTCTGCCGGAATTCGAACAGCCAGGCTGTTTCCCCACTTGGCGATCTGGATTTCCGGCTCCTGATATACGCTAGGTGAATGTATATCCATGGAGCCGAAAAGCCAAGTCAGGCCCGCGCCTCCGCCACGCCCTCACTGTTGTGGCGCAGCGCCTTCAGCACCGTGTCGACGATGTGCGCCGCGTTCAGCTTCGCCTCGTCATACTGCAATTCGGGCTTGTCCTGGTCCTGGAAGACATCGGGCAGGCGCATCGTGCGCAGCTTGAGCCCCGCGTCGATCAGGCCGGCGTCGCTGGCATAGGTCAGCACATGCGCGCCCAAGCCGCCGACCGCGGCCTCCTCGATCGTCACCGCGACTTCGTGGGTCGTCAGCAGGCGGCGGATCAGATCCTCGTCCAGCGGCTTGGCGAAGCGCAGGTCGGCGACGGTCGTCGACAGCCCCTTGGCCTCCAGCGCGTCCGCAGCCTTCAGCGCTTCGGCCAGACGCGTGCCGAGCGACAGGATGGCGACGGTCTTGCCCTCGCGCACCACACGGCCCTTGCCGATCGCCAGCCGTTCCGGCGCCTCAGGCAGCGCCACGCCGGTGCCGTTGCCGCGCGGATAGCGCAGCGCGATCGGGCCGCTGTCGTGGAGCACCGCGGTGTGGGTCATATGGACCAGTTCGGCCTCGTCCGCCGGCGACATCACGACGAAATTCGGCAGCGTGGCCAGATAGGTGACGTCGAAGCTGCCCGCGTGCGTCGCACCGTCCGCACCGACCAGGCCCGCGCGGTCGATCGCGAAGCGCACCGGCAGGTTCTGGATCGCGACGTCGTGGACGACCTGATCGTACGCGCGCTGGAGGAAGGTCGAATAGATCGCGCAGAACGGCCGCATCCCCTGCGCGGCGAGGCCGGCGGCAAAGGTCACCGCATGTTGTTCGGCGATGCCGACGTCGAACGCACGGGTCGGATAGGCCTTGGCGAAGCGGTCGACACCGGTGCCCGAGGGCATGGCGGCGGTGATCGCGACGATCCGCGGGTCGGTCGCGGCTTCGCGAACCAGCGCATCGCCGAACACGTTCTGGTACGCCGGCGGTCCCGGCGGCGCCTTTGCCTGTGCGCCGGTGATGACGTCGAATTTCTGGACGCCGTGATATTTGTCCGCCGAATTTTCCGCCGGCGCGTATCCCTTACCCTTCTTGGTCACCACATGGATCAGCACCGGGCCTTCCTTGGCGTCGCGGACGTTTTCCAGCACCGGGACCAGATGGTCCAGATTGTGGCCGTCGATCGGCCCGACGTAGTAGAAGCCCAGTTCCTCGAACAGCGTGCCGCCGGTCGCCATGCCGCGGGCATATTCCTCGACCTTCGATGCGGTCTTGTGGACGCGCTTCGACAGCTTCGACGTCAGCTTGGACGCAAGGCTGCGCAGGCCGAGATACTCGCTCGACGACACCATGCGGGCGAGGTAGGCTGACAGTCCGCCGACCGGCGGCGCGATCGACATGTCGTTGTCGTTCAGGATGACGACCAGCCGGTTGCCCGCGGCCTCGGCGTTGTTCATCGCCTCGTACGCCATGCCTGCGGACATCGATCCGTCGCCGATCACCGCGATCGCCTTGCCCGGCGAATCATTCAGCTTGTTGGCGATGGCGAAGCCCAGCGCGGCCGAGATCGAGGTCGACGAATGCGCCGCGCCGAACGGGTCGTATTCGCTTTCGCTGCGCTTGGTGAAGCCGCTCAAACCCCCGCCCTGACGCAGCGTGCGGATACGGTCGCGACGGCCGGTCAGGATCTTGTGCGGATAGCATTGGTGGCCGACGTCCCAGATCAGCCGGTCGTCGGGGGTGTTGAAGACATAGTGGATCGCGACGGTCAATTCGACCACGCCGAGGCCGGACCCCAGATGCCCGCCGGTGTGCCCCACCGCCGAGATGGTTTCGGCGCGCAGTTCGTCGGCGAGTTGCTTCAGTTGCTTGGGAGCGAGCTTTCGCAGGTCGGCCGGCGTGTTCACCGTGTCGAGCAGCGGGGTATCGGGCGTATCGGACATCCGATCCGTTTATCCGAGGTAATGATCGGTGTCGAATGATACCGTCGCCGATGGTACGGCACGGCCCCATGAACCACCGCATCGCCACGTCTGTCGACATTCCCGCGATTGCCGCTGTGATGGCGCGTGCATCCGATATGTTGCAGCGCGACTATCTGACGCCGGCACAACTGGCGGCCAGCCGGCATTTCATGGGGCTGGATACGCAGTTGATCGCCGATGGCACCTACTTCGTCATCGAAGACGACGGGCGGATCGTCGCCGGTGGCGGCTGGAGCCGGCGGGCGACGCTGTTCGGCGGCGACGCGAGTGCCGTTGCGCGCGAGGCGCGGCTGCTCGATCCGGCGACCGAATCGGCCCGGGTGCGGGCGATGTACACCGATCCCGACCATAGCCGGCGCGGGATCGGGCGGCGGTTGCTGGCGCTCTGCGAAGCGGCGGCGCAGGCGGCCGGATTCGCGCGCGTCGAACTGATGGCGACGCGGTCGGGCGAGCCCCTGTACCGCGCGTGCGGGTATCTGCCGATCGAGGCGGTGATGGCGACGGCGGACGGCGTCGAGCCGGTGCCGATGCTGCGGATGGGGAAGGATTTGGGGTGACAGCCAATCCTCGCAAGCCGTCATTCCCGCGAAGGCGGGAATAGATAGTCGCTGGTGGAGATGAGTCTTACCGCGGTCAGCGACTATCGATCCCCGCCTTCGCGGGGATGACGCTTGAGAGGGTTAGATCCCGAACCCCAGGGTGCGCAGTTCGGCGCGCAGCGTTGGCTCGTCCTCGAACAGGATCGCGTGGATGCCCAGTGCGGCGGCGCTGTCCACATTCGCGCGATTGTCGTCGACGAACACCGCCTGCCCGGGCTCCAGCCCGAAGCGGTCCAGCGCCAGCCGGTAGATGGCGGGATCCGGCTTCACCAGCTTCTCGTCGCCCGACACGACGATGTCGCGGAAGCGGTCGAACAGGTGTGCGTCGCGGGTGCGCAGTTCGGGGAAGAACTCGCCCGAGAAATTGGTGATGGCATAGAGCGGCACGCCGGCCGCATCGAGTTCGGCGACCAGATCATGCATCCCCGCGATCGGCGCGCCGATCGATTCGAGGAAGCGCGGCCCCCAATGGCCGATCATTTGGGCGTGCTGGGGAAATTTGGCCGCTAGCTCGACCGACGTTTCGGCAAACGGCCGGCCCGCATCGTGCTGGAAATGCCATTCCACCGTCAGCACGTCACGCAGGAACGCGTCGAGCGCCTCACCCTCGGGGATGAGACGCTCGTAAAGGAACCGCGGGTTCCAGTCGTAGAGGACCTTGCCGACGTCGAAGATGACGGTGTTCGGGGTGGTCATCTGGATGCCTTCGCGGGAGGCCCGACACCGAAGTGAATTCGGTGTCGTCGGACGGCGCTGATGGCGCCGCCGGCCGGGCTTTCGGCCTGTTGCGGATCAGCCTTGCCGATCCGGCGGCCTTAGCCCTGGCGCGCCTTGAAGCGGCGATTCGTCTTGTTGATGACGTAGATACGGCCGCGACGGCGGATCACGCGGTTGTCCCGGTGACGATCCTTGAGCGACTTGAGCGAGTTGACGATCTTCATGGCGTGCGGGCCGCTTCTTTGATTTGATGGTTTCGGAAAAATGAGGCGCCCGCCTATAAGCGGGGGTCGGCGAAGTCAAGGACGAAGCGGGGTCCGCCCGCCGAGCCCCGGCTTCCCGCCTGCCGCAGGAGGCCATACCACTTATGCCATTTGCCAGCGCGTTCGTCATTGCCCTGATCGCCCTGCCGCCCGCCGGGGCGACCGACACCGGGTTCGTGCCCGGGGGGACGATCGGCGTCGTCCGCCCCGCCGTGGCGAAGGATCGCGGGACGGCCGCGATGGACGTCGTGACGACCGAAGCGGTGGAAGGCGCGCTGATCGACGCGGGCTTCACCGTGATCCCATCGGCGCAGAATGCCCGCCACGTCGCCCGGTACACGATCACCCGCTATGCCAAGGGGGCCGCGCTGGCGAAGGGCGCGAAAACGCCCGTGATCGGCATGCCCGGCGGGGTCAACGGCATGGGCGCCGGCGTGTCGATCGGGCTGGGCGGTGCCAAGATGACCGTCGGCACGATGGTGGAGACGACGATGGCGCTGACCATCACCCGACGCGGCGAAACGGCCCCGGCGTGGGAAGGGCGCGCGGTCACCTATGCCGTCAGCGGCACGCGGGACGGCGACCCGGCGGCGGTGGCACGTAAATTGTCGAATGCGCTGACACGGAACTTTGGCGCGCCTTCGGGCTTGTTGGTCAGCGTACCATGATGAAAAAGATCGCCCTTCTCGCCCCCGTCGTCCTCGCGGTGTCCGCGTGCGCGACGACCGGTCCTCGCAGCGGCCCGACCGATGTCGTGCGCTACCATCTGAACCAGTCGATCGCGCCGGGGACGGTGGCGGTCGAACCGATCAGCGGGGCAGCGCAGATCAGTCCCGAATATCAGATGTATGCCGATGCGGTCGCAGCCGAACTGGCGCGAATCGGCTTCGCTCCGGCGCCGGCCGGCACCCAGCCGCAATATTTCGCGGCGGTCGGGTATAATCGCGTATCACAGGGCGAAGTCCGCACGCCGCCGCGATTTTCGATCGGCATCGGCGGCGGCAGCTTCGGTGGCGGTCGCGGCGGTGGCGTCGGTCTGGGTGGTGGCGTCAGCACCGGGTTCGGCAGCCGGACGCTGCAGGCCTATTCGTCCGAACTGGCGGTACAGCTGAAGCGGCGCGGCGACGGCACGATCATCTGGGAAGGGCGCGCCCAGCGGCCCAGCCTGTCCGGCCCCGACGAACAGCCGGCGTTGACCGCCGCCCGACTGGCGAACGCGCTGTTTCGGGGGTTCCCCGGAGAGTCCGGAATTACTACCACGGTGAAATGACCATCACCGTTTCAGCCGCATTCGACAGCGGCGCCATTCGCCTGATCGGGATCGACGGGGACATCGTCCGGCTGGAAATCCCGAACGATCACCGATCCGATTTCTATCAGTGGTTCCACTTCCGTGTCGCCGGGGCGCGGGGGCGGAGGTTGACGTTCCGCATCGAAAACTGCGCGGGGTCGGCCTATCCGATGGGCTGGCCGGGGTACAAGACGCGGGTGTCGACCGATCGGCTCGACTGGGTGATGGCCGACGACACGCGCTACGCCGACGGCGTGCTGACCTGGACGCATCAGTTCGACACCGAACTCGCCTGGTTCGCCTATTTCCAGCCCTACACGCTCGATCGCCACGATTCGCTGGTGGCGGAGGCGGCGTTGGCGCCGGGTGTCACGCATCGCGAACTGGGCCAGAGCCTGGACGGCCGCGCGATCGATTGCCTGACGCTGGGTACGGGCGCGAAGCAGGTGTGGCTCTATGCCCGCCAGCATCCAGGCGAGCCGATGGCCGAATGGTGGATGGAAGGCGCCATCGAGATGCTGACCGACGCCGACAACGCCGTCGCGCAGGCGTTGCGCGAAAAGGCGACGATCCACCTGGTGCCGAACATGAACCCCGACGGCTCGTTCCGCGGCCATCTGCGTACCAATGCCGCGGGCGTGAACCTGAACCGCGAATGGCACGCACCGACCCCGGAAAAGAGCCCGGAGGTCCTGTGCGTGCGGAACGCGATGGACGAAACCGGAGTCGATTTCGCGATGGACGTCCACGGCGACGAAGCGATTCCGGCCAACTTCATCGCCGGCTTCGAAGGCATTCCGTCGTGGACCGATGCGCTGGGCGCCAAGTTCACCGATTTCGGCCGCCGGCTGGAGGCGCGCACCCCCGATTTCCAGACCGCCAAGGGCTATGACAAGGCCGCCCCCGGCCAGGCCAACCTCAGCATGTCGACCAACCAGCTCGCCGAACGCTTCGGTGCGGTGGCGATGACGCTGGAAATGCCGTTCAAGGACCATGATCCCAATCCGGATGCGGTCCATGGCTGGGACGGCGAACGATCGAAGATGCTGGCGGTCGCGTGCCTGGAGACGCTGGCCGACATGATCGACGAGATCTAGAAAATTCCTCCCCCA
>DASTEN010000526.1:0-5267 GCA_035709645.1 Sphingomonas sp. | reverse complement strand
GCCCGGCGGCCTGCGCCGCGGCACGGGCCTGAGCCTCGCGCGCGTCGGCCTGCTCCGGCGACAGGCCGGTGACGTCCAGGATGATGCCGGCGCGACCGGCGTCGATGCGGGCGGTCGCGCCCTCGGGCAGACCGGGCAGGCCGGGCAGGGTGGTGTCGTTCATGTCGGGGGCGATTTAGGTCCGCGGGCGCGCGGTGCCACTGTTTTTCTCAGAACCGGCACCTATAAAGACAGACATGAGCATCTTTTCGGGGCTGACCGCACGCGCCGGCAGCATCCTTCGCAACGAACCGCCGAAGAGCCCGTGGGGCGGGCCGCCTTCGGGCGGTGACGGCAATGGCGGCAAGGGGAGTGGCGGCGGCAACGACGGTCCGCGCAATCCCTGGTCCTTTCCGCCGGAGGGGCGCCGCCCGCGTCCCGGCGGCCCGAGCGCGCTCGATGAACTGCTGAAGCGCGCCAAGACCGGCGGCGGGGGCGGCGGCGGTTTTTCCGGCGGCGGCTTTCCCGGCGGCGGGTTGCCGGCCAAGCGGCTGTGGGTGATCGGTGTCGGCGTCATCGCCGCGATCTGGCTTGTGTTCACCAGTTTCCAGCAGGTCGGTCCGCAGGAACGCGGCGTCGTCACCTTCTTCGGCAAATATTCGCGTGTGCTCGAACCCGGCATCCACCTGGTGCTGCCGGCACCGATCAACAGCGTCACGAAAGTGAACGTCCGCGCGATCCGCGAGGAGAATTTCCCGACCTCGGGTGCGGGCGAGAACCTGATGCTGACCGGCGACCAGAACATCGTCGATCTTGGCTATCAGGTGCGCTGGACCATCGCCAATCCGCAGGATTTCGTGTTCCAGATCCGCGATCCCGAGAGCACCGTTCGCGCCACCGCCGAAAGCGCGATGCGCGCGATCGTCGCCGACGTGACGCTCGACCAGGCGATCGGCCGCGGCCGGACGGTCATCGAAGCGCGCGTGCAGCAGCTGATGCAGCAGATCCTGGACGATTATAATTCGGGCATCATGGTTCAGGGCGTCGCCATTTCGAAGGCGGACCCGCCGGCGGCGGTCAACGACGATTTCAAGGCGGTGTCGGCCGCGCAGCAGCAGGCGCAGGCCAATCTGAACAACGCGCGCGCCTATGCCCAGCAGGTCATCGCCCGCGCGCAGGGTGAGGCCGCCAAGTTCGACAAGATCTACGAACAGTACAAGGCCGCGCCCGAAGTGACGCGCCGCCGCCTCTACTACGAGACCATGGAAGCCGTGCTCGCCAAGTCGAACAAGACCATCATCGAGGCTCAGGGAGTCACGCCCTACCTGCCGCTGCCCGAGGCGGCGAAACGCCTGCCCGAACCGGCGGCGCCGGCGACGACGCCCGCGCCTGCGGTGCAGGGAGGTGGCCAGTGACCGCCTGGTTGAAGGGCCCGATGGGTCTCGGCATCGCGCTGCTTGCGGCCGTCATCGTCCTGTTGTCGACGTTCACGATCGTCGATGAAAAGCGGCAGGCCGTCATTCTGCGCTTCGAACAACCCGTCCGCACCGTGAACGCGTGGCAGCCGAACCGCGATTTCGGCAACACCGGCGCGGGCGTCATCGCGCGCATCCCGTTCGTCGACCGGATCGTGTGGGTCGACAAGCGCGTGCTCGACGTCGATCTGGAAAATCAGCCGGTGCTCTCGACCGACCAGCTGCGGTTGCAGGTCGATGCCTATGCCCGCTTCCGCGTCGTCGATCCTTTGAAGATGGTCGTGACCGCACGCAGCGAGGAAGGCGTGACGAGCGCGCTCCAGCCGCTGTTCAGCTCGGCCTTGCGCGCAGAACTCGGCAAGGTCGACTTCGCGGTCCTGCTATCGCCCGAACGCGGCCGCGTAATGGACAACATCCAGGCCCGCCTTCAGAACTACGCGGCGCAATACGGCGTCCAGATCGTCGACGTGCGGATCAAGCATGCCGACCTGCCCGATGGCACGCCGCTCGAATCCGCGCTGAACCGCATGCGGACCGCGCGTCAGCAGCAGGCGCTGACCATCCGCGCGCAAGGGCAGCGCAACGCCCAGATCGTCCAGGCGGATGCCGACGCACAGGCATCGAAGATCTATGCCGATGCGTTCGGCAAGGATCCGCAATTCTACGATTTCTACCGCGCGATGCAGTCGTATCGCTACACCTTCGGTGCCGACGGCCAGCCGGACGAAGGGCGCGGTGGCACATCGATCATCCTCAGCCCGCAGAACGGGTATCTGCGCGAATTCGGGGGACGATAGTCCGACGGGAAACAGCGGCGGACCGATTGCCTTCAGTCAGCGTTCAGCAAGCGAAGGCAACACTGCCGCCAGAGGGGTCTTCAGTTTTGTCGAGAGGAATATAACTCACGTGCGCTACGCCTACGCCCTGACCGCCGCCCTCCTGCTGGGCGGCACCGCCGCCACGATGACGCTGTCGCCGATCGGCGCGCAGACCGCACAGAACGAACCCGGCGCCATCAACGCCAGCGCCCCCCGCGCCGGCGCGCCGATGAGCTTTGCCGACATGGTCGCCAAGCTCCAGCCGGCGGTCGTCAACATCTCGACCACCCAGCGCGTGACGCTGAACCAGCAGCAGAACCCGTTCGCAGGCACCCCGTTCGGCGAACTGTTCGGGTTCGGCGGGCAGGGCCAGGGGCAGGGCGGTGCGCCCGTCACCCGCCAGGCGCAATCGCTCGGCTCGGGCTTCATCATTTCGCCCGACGGCTATGTCGTCACCAACAATCACGTCATCTCGGCCGGCACGCGCAATGCTGTCGTCGAAACGATCACGGTCACGCTCAGCGATCGCAAGGAATATAAGGCCCGCCTGATCGGTCGCGATCCGACGTCGGACCTTGCGCTCCTCAAGATCGACGCGACCAACCTGCCGTTCGTGCGCTTCGGCGATTCGGCGCGGGCACGCGTCGGCGACTGGGTGATCGCGATCGGCAATCCATTCGGTCTCGGCGGCACTGTAACGGCGGGCATCGTCTCGGCGGTCCATCGTGCGACCGGCACGACGCCGGGCAACGCCGATCGATTCATCCAGACCGATGCGTCGATCAACCAGGGCAACTCCGGTGGTCCGATGTTCGACCTGAACGGCAACGTCATCGGCATCAATTCGCAGATTTTCTCGCCGACCGGCGGCAACGTCGGCATCGGCTTTGCGATCCCGGCCGAAGTCGCCAAGCCCGTCATCGACACACTGATGAAGGGCCGCAGCGTCCAGCGCGGCTATCTGGGTGTCGGCATCCAGCAGATCGATGCCGATCTGGCATCGGCACTGAACGTGCCGCGCAACACCGGTGAACTGATCAGCCGTGTCGAACCGGGCGAGGCCGCCGACAAGGCCGGCATCCGCCAGGGCGACATCGTGCTGAAGGTCGCGGGTCAGGACGTGACGCCGGACCAGACATTGAGCTTCCTGGTCGCGAATCAGGCGCCAGGTGCACGCGTGCCGATCGAACTGATCCGCGACGGCCGGCGCATGACGGTGACCGCGACGGTCGGTACACGTCCGCCGGAGGACCAGCTGGCCGCGGGTGGCGAAGACGACGATGACGGCCTGCCCGGCGGCAACGATCAGGGCGGTCAGGCATCGGCGTCTGCGTCGCTTGGTGCACAGGTCATCGCGATCACTCCGCAGATCGCCCGCCAGCTGAACCTCGATGCATCGGTGCGCGGCGTCGTCGTCGTCCAGGTCGATCAGTCGAGCGATCTAGCGACCAAGGGCATCCAGCGCGGCGACGTGATCAGTTCGATCGATCGCAAGCCGGTGACGACCCCGGCGGAGGCCGCAGCGGCCGTCAGCGCGGCCAAGGCGGCGAACCGCAAGACCGTCCTGGTCTATGTCACCCGTCAGCGCGTCGGCCGCTACGTCGCGATCGACCTGAAGTAAGCTTTTAGCCGCGATCGGCATCCGCTATCCCCCGACCAAGACAGGTTAGGGGATAGCGGATGGCCGACTCGATCTTCATCGGTGCCAGTGCGGACGGCAAGCGGCAGGACCTGGTCCTCAAGCGCGCCAACCGCCACGGCCTGATCGCCGGGGCGACCGGCACCGGAAAGACGGTGACCCTCCAGGGCATCGTCGAGGGGTTCAGCCGCGAAGGCGTGCCGTGCTTCGTGGCGGACGTGAAGGGCGACCTGTCCGGCCTCGCCATGGCCGGTTCGCCCCAGACTAGGACCCACGAGATCTTCGCCGCCCGCGCCGCCGAGATCGGCCTGACCGACTGGTCGTACGGCGACAATCCGACGCAATTCTGGGACCTGTTCGGCGAACAGGGGCACCCTATCCGCACCACCGTCAGCGAAATGGGTCCGGTGCTGCTGTCGCGCCTGATGGACCTGAACGAGGTGCAGGAAGGCGTTCTCACCATCGCCTTCCACGTCGCCGACAAGGAAGAGCTGCTGCTCCTCGACCTCGACGATTTGCAGGCGATGCTGGCCGAATGCGCCAACCGTGCCGACGAACTGACCGTCACCTACGGTAACGTGACCAAGCAATCGGTCGGCGCGATCCAGCGCTCGCTGCTCCAGCTGCGAAGCCAGGGCGGCGAGCATTTCTTCGGCGAACCCGCGCTCAGCATCACCGATTTCATCGCGACCGACGACCGCGGCCGCGGCGTCGTCAACATCCTGGCCGCCGACAAGCTGATGGCGAGCCCCAAGCTCTATTCGACCTTCCTGCTCTGGCTGCTCAGCGAGCTGTTCGAGACGCTGCCCGAGGTCGGCGATCCGGACAAACCCAGGCTCGTCTTCTTCTTCGACGAAGCGCATCTGCTGTTCAACGATACGCCCAAGGCGCTCTTGGAAAAGGTCGATCAGGTCGTCCGGCTGATTCGGTCGAAGTGCGTCGGCGTCTATTTCATCACCCAGAACCCGATCGACATTCCCGACACCGTCGCCGCGCAACTGAACAACCGCGTCCAGCATAAATTGAACGCCTTCACGCCCCGCGACCAGCAGGCGGTGCGATCGGCGGCGGAGACGTTCCGCGCCAACCCCGGCGTCGACGTCGCGACCGCGATCACGGAACTGAAGGTCGGTGAGGCGCTGGTGTCGCTGCTCCAGCCCGACGGCGCGCCGGCACCGGTCGAACGCACGCTCATCAAGCCGCCGTCGAGCCGGGTCGGCCCGGTCACCCCGGTCGAGCGCACCCTGATCAAGCCGCCGCGATCGCGTGTCGGGCCACTGACCGCGCAAGAGCGGGCGATCATCGTCCAGACCGACGCGATCGGGGCCAAATATGACACGCTGCTCGATCGCGACA
>DASTEN010000525.1:0-5068 GCA_035709645.1 Sphingomonas sp. | reverse complement strand
GCGGTGATGCACAACGTCCGCAACGCCCTGGGGCCGATCGCGACGATCCTGTCGCAGGGGCTGGCCGCCGCACCGCCGGCGGATCGGGTGCTGCTCGACCGGGCGATGGCCGAACTGGCCGACGATGGCATTCCGCCCGCGCGCCGACAGAAGCTCGTGGCGTTCGTCGCGGCTGCGCTGGAGGCCGATCGCCAGGACCGCGACGCGCGGCGCGACGGCCTGGAAACCGGGCGCAAGGCGTTGCACAATGTTCTGGAAATCATCGGCCAGCAGCAGGAACAGGCGCATGAAAAGCCGCCACTGTCGCTGATCGACCTGAGCGACGTCGTCGCGCAGAATGCGACGATCGCGCGCTATTCGGGCGATGCCTCGATCGCGTTCGTCTTTCCATCGACGCCGCATTGGGCGATGGCCAACCGCGTGATCCTGAGCCAGGTCATCGGCAATCTGCTGGCCAACGCCGGGGAGGCGATCGTGGCGGCGGGGGGCGAGGCGGGGCAGATCACCGCGTCGATCGTCGACGTCGGCGACCGCGTCGAACTGCACATCCGCGACAATGGCGAGGGATTCGCGCCTGAGAACGAGCCCAAATTCTTCCAGCGTGGCTATTCGACGCGCGCGCACAAATCGGGTGGCTTGGGGCTGCACTGGTGCGCGAATGCGATGCTGGCGATGGGCGGGTCGCTGCGCTTGGAGAGTGCGGGGAAGGGGACGGGTGCGAGCGCGATCCTGACGCTGCCCGCGCCGGATACCGCTGAGGTGCCGGTCGGGGAGGCGGCTTGATCCTTGCCATTCATGCTCCCGCGTAGGCGGGAGGACGGGCCCCCCGTTACCCGCGAACCCGCCTGCCCACCTCAACCGCGTCCCGGCGCCGCAGATAGGGCGCCACCAGGTTGCGCGCGCGGTAGAATTGCTGGCGTTCGGGATCGATCGTCGCGAAATTGCCGATGACCCGCCGGCAGGTCGCCGCGCGGCAGCCGCAGATCATGTGCCAGTTCGATTCGGCGAGGGTCGTCGAATAGTCCCACGTAACTTCCTCGCCCACCGCGATGTCGCGAATCGCGACCAGGAAGACGCCGTCGTCGGTGAAGCGCAGGCCGGCGTTCGGGTCGCAGCTGTGGTTGACCAGATCGTCGAGCCGCCCCGATGGCCCCATGTAATGGTCCGGCGTCACCTGCACGTAGCGATCGGATCCGCCGCGCATCAGGCTGGGCACGCTGCCGGCGGCCAGCCGTCGGCCGGTGAATTCGAGCAGCGGTTCGCCCTCGGCAAAGGCGCGCGCGGCAAAGACCGCCTTGCCGAGATGGGTTTCGCCGACCGTGAACATCGCTGCGGTCCGGCGGTAGCCGCCCAGCGCATAGACGCCGCGCCGCCGCCCGAGCGTGCGCAGGGGGTTGATCGTCGCCACGCCCACCATCGCCCAGACGCTGGCGTGGCACAGGAATTCGACCGTCAGATAGGCATATTCGCCGGCCCCGTCGCCGCCGTGCCGGGCGGCGACGATCAGCGTCGCCAGATCGCCAAGGGTCCACAGGCCCCATGCCGGTGACCGTTCGCGATCGCTGTCGGCGACGACGCTGGCCCAGGTCGGCAGGAAACTGATCGGAACCGCGGCGACGACCAGCATATGCGCCCAATAGGCTTCGCCGAAGATCAGCCAGAGCGCCAGTGCCGTCAGACAGGCGAGGACGCACAACGTTTCGATCGTCGTCGGCATCGCCCAGGCGGACCGGCGCCAGATGCCGATGGTGACGGCGATGCAGGCGATGGCCGACACGACGAACACCGCGGTCTGCACCGCGCCCGGATTGACCGCCCAATAGGTCGCCGCCTCCAGCCCGGTCGAGGCACTCCAGATCAGCCAGGATGCGCGGTTGGGTTGGACCAGATCGCGGCGCAAGCCGAGCAGATAGGTCGCATAGCCCGCAAAATTGCAGGCGATCGCAAACCATACCCAAGGCTCGAAACCCGTCACGGCGTACGCCACCCCCTGGGAAAGGCGTTTACCATTCCGAGAAACCATCGTCCACGCCGCCAATTCGGAACGTTTGTGATCTTCTGCGGAACAGATCAGGAAATACTGGGTAGTTTCCCCAATCTGGGCGCAAAATCCCCGATCGAGGCATGCAATCCCCTTGCGAGATTAGTGGGTTTCGATTACCAAAATCGCAGAGGGGCACTCTCCCGTTTTGGATGGTCGGGATTCGAAGGTGGCGTCGGGCCGCTTTCGAAGGCGGGAGTGTTTTGCCGCTCGTGGGGCTGAACGGGCGTGACGGACTTCGAGCTATACGAAGGCAGTGCACTGCAGGGGGTCGATGCGAAGGGTCGCGTCGCCATCCCGGCCGATTTCCGCGCCGTTTTCGAAAAGAACAGCGACGCGCGCACCATCGTCATCGGCATCCACCCGACGTTGCCGTGCCTGCGCGCCTATGACCTGACCTGGTCGCGCATCAATTTCGAAGAGATCCGCGCAGCGATGCGCAGCCCCGACGCCGACGAGCGCTTGCTGGCCGAGCGGCGGAACGCCGATTTCTCCGACGTCGATCGTGCCCCGTTCGACCCGTCGGGGCGATTCGTGCTCGACGAATTCTTCCGTCAGGAAGCGCAGATCGAGGCGCCCGGTTGGGCGTTCTTCTCCGGCGATGCGCAGACCTTCAACATCTGGAACCCCGACGTCCTGATGGCGCAGACCGACGGCGTCAGCGCGGTCACCCGCCGCCGCTGCGCGCACCTGATGGCCAACCGCAAGGTGCGCGCATGACCGCAGCCGCGCCGCATATCCCCGTCCTGCTCGACGAAGTGATCGACGGCCTCAGCCCCGCCCCGGGCGAAGTCCATGTTGACGCGACGTTCGGGGCGGGCGGCTATACCCGCGCGATCCTTGCGACCGGCGCGCAGGTCGTCGCGTTCGACCGCGATCCCGACGCGGTGCGCGAAGGACAGGGCGTCGTGGCGGACGCCGGCGGCGCGCTGACGCTGATCGAGGCGCCGTTTTCGTCGATGGTCGCCGAACTCGCCGCACGCGAGGTCGTGAGCGTCGACGGCGTGACGATGGACATCGGGGTGTCGTCGATGCAGCTCGACCGCGCCGACCGCGGTTTCTCGTTCCAGGCCGACGGCCCGCTCGACATGCGCATGAGCCAGTCGGGCGAAAGTGCCGCCGATTTCGTCAACACCGCCGACGAAGCCGCGATCGCCGACGTGCTGTATCTGTATGGCGAGGAGCCCAAGTCGCGCCGCGTCGCCCGCGCGATCGTGGCTGCGCGCCCGATCACGCGGACGGGCGAACTCGCCACCATCGTCCGCAAGGCGCTGGGGCATAAGCCGCATGACAAGAAGGATCCGGCGACCCGGACCTTCCAGGCGATCCGCATCCATCTGAACCGGGAATTGGACGAACTGGCCGACGGCCTGCGCGCGGCGGAAGCGTTGCTGCGACCGGGCGGGCGGCTGGCGGTGGTTAGCTTCCACAGCCTGGAGGACCGTATCGTAAAGCGGTTCCTGCGCGAACGGTCTGGTGGCACGCCGGCGGGCTCGCGGCACCTGCCGGCGGTGCAGGCGGCGAAGGTGCCGACGTTCGAGGCGCTGTCCAAGGCGATCCGGGCGGACGAGGCCGAACTGGCGCGCAATCCGCGGGCCCGGTCGGCGACATTGCGGGTGGCGCGGCGGACGACCGCTGCGGCGTGGGGCGAGTGAGTGTGGGCGTGGGGCGTGTGAGGAGCGTAAGACAATGGCAGTAAGCGGCTTCAAGGGGTTCGGCTGGTTGCTCGGCATCGCGATCGTATCGCCGACCTGTTACATGGTGTCGTCGCAGGTCGCGGCGGAGCGTGGACGCGTGGAGGCGGTCGAGATGGCCATCCTCGACGCGAAGAAGGACATCCGCACGCTGGAGACCGAATTCGACACCCGTGCGAACCTGGCCCAGCTCGAGCGGTGGAACGGCGACATCCTGTCGCTCAGCGCACCGCGCCCCGAACAATATGTGTCGAGCGACGCCCAGCTCGCCGCTCTGCGCCCGCTCGAGGGTGGGCATCAATACGCCTCGCTGGTCGTCCCCGCCGCCACCAATCTCACGCTCGCTGAAGTGAAACCGGTCGAGCAGCCTGCGGTGAAGATCACGTTGCCAAAGGCGAACCCGGTCCAGACCGCTCAGGCCACGCCTGCCCCGGCGCCCGCGATCGCGCGGCCGGTCCTGCAAAAGGCGGTCGCGACTGCCGTCACGGCGAAGCCGCGGGTGCAGAAGGTCGCGATGGTCGACAGCGGGTTGTTGAGTGACGCGACCTTCGGCGACCTGGTATCCAGCGCGCGGCGCGAACGCGGGACGCTGCGGTGATCGTCCTGGTCGCGCCGCAGTCGAACGACCGGCGCCGCGAAACCGGCCGGCATTCGCTGGTTGCGGTGGCGCACGTTCGCCTGATGATCCTGATGCTGCTGTTCGCGTTCGCGAACCTGGCGATCATCGGCAAGCTCGGCTACCTCGCCATTTCGGCCGAACCGGCGACGACGCGTGACGCGGCCGCCGCGCTGGTGCCCCTGCGCGGCGACATCGTCGATCGCAACGGCGCACCGCTGGCGCGCACCATCGACGCCTGGTCGATCGGCATCCAGCCGCACAACATCATCGGCGACAAGATGGAGCTGGCGCAGAAGCTGGCCGAGGTCATGCCGGAACAGGGTGCCGATGCCTATTACCGCATGCTGACCGCATCCTCGCGCTTCGTCTATCTCAAGAAGCGCGCGATGCCGGAGCTGGTCAGTGCGGTGAATGCGCTGGGCAATCCCGGCATCATCTTCGCGCGTGAGCCCGAGCGACTGTACCCGCAATCGAGCCTGGCCGCGCAGGCGATCGGCTATGTCAATGCCGACCGCCAGGGCGTGCGTGGCATGGAGCGCGTGCTGAACGAGCGGCTGACCGCCGAGGCCAGCCGTGCCGAGCCTGTCGCATTGTCGATCGACGCGCGCGTGCAGGGTGCGCTCGACAGCGAACTGACCCGCGCGATGGTCGCGTATCGCGCGGTCGGCGCGGCCGGGGTGATCCTGGACGTGCACTCGGGCGAAGTGATGGCGA
>DASTEN010000524.1:0-4994 GCA_035709645.1 Sphingomonas sp. | reverse complement strand
ACTGGGAAGTGCCGGTCGACGACCAGGTGCAGCCGTGAGCAATGACCTGATCGATCCCGCCGAAGTGCCCGCGTTGCGCCCCGACCAGCCGCGCGAAAGTCACGAACGGCGCGCCAGGCGCCTATTCGACGAGATGGCCCGCAACATCGGCCGCGAGGCGGTGAACCACCTCAAGACGATGTACCCGCACATGCTGTCCGATCAGGCTCGGACGTCGAAGATTTGGGAAACGTCCCTCGTCAACTCGATCCGCAACGACATCAATTGGCGGATGCGTCCTCTGCTGATGGCGATGATCGCGATGCATCAGGAATGGGAAAGCGAACAATGACCGATGACCCAGAACTGGCCGAACTGCGCCTCGCGGTCATGTCACGGGCTAAGCTCGCACTGGCTGGCAGCACGTATGCCACCGGGAAGCCCTACCCACCCGAGAGTGAGTGGGAGCCCCGTGTGTTCGTCCGCGACGGATCGTTCTACGTCATCTCGCTCGCAGCCGACGACGATCTTAACCTGCATGCTGAACTGAACCCAGGCACGCTCCGCATCGAGGACGCCGCGGGCACCGTTCTATGGCCGGAGGGCACCAAGCAGTGACCGCCTTTGAGCGCGGGCGGGCGTCGGGCATCCGTACCGGCATCAGGATCGGGCTGGCCGTGGTAACAATGCTTCGCGTCGAGGCCGAGGCTGAGCAGCGACCTAGCGACGTCCGGCGCGGCCGGATGGCTGGCTATCGCCGCGCGTACAACGAACTGAACCGATGGCTGGCCGACACTCTGCCTGAGCGTCGGCCGCGCCGCGGATGCGTCGGGTGGCGGCGCCCATGATCTTCACCGACTTCACGGACATCATGGAGCGAGCGGCCCGAAACGGGACGAGGGCCCACCTGCCGACCGAGATCGTGCGGGCGATCGTTCAGCATCCGGGTTATGCTGCCTATCAGGCAGAACGCATCAAGGAGATTGCATCCCAATGGGAAGGCGAAACGGGAGCGCCGGCAGGACCCAACTCGGGGAGTTCTGGCTCTGGTACAGGGCGGAACGCGACGAGTGGTCCATCTGCTGGTACGATGACGGAGGCACAGGCGGAGGACGTCGGACACGCCGCCTCGCAACTGGCATCCGCGGCGGTAGCGCGGATCGGCCGCCGCGGGAGGCGGAAGACGCCCTCGCCGCCCACTACCTGACAGCGCAGAAGCCGGTCGAACAACCGATCGATGCGGTTCACGTCGAAAAGCTGATGGCCGATTGGCTGCTGCAGCACGCCGAGAAGAAGCTGGCCGACCCGGTTCGCTACGCAAACGGCGTCGCGCATTGGCAACGCTTTTTCGCGGCCGAACGTCGGGCTGGTCGCCTGACCGGCGCGCCGAAGGTCGTCGACATCAACGCCGCTCTGGTGGAGCGCTTCCACGCGTTCCGGACAGCGGAGGGTGTCAGCGCCGCCACCGTCGGGCGCGACACCGCCGCGCTGCGCCAGCCGTTGAACTGGGCATGGAAGAACAATCTGATCCCGTCGGCGCCGTTCGTGCCGGCGCCGGCCGACAAACCCGAGTCCAAGGATTTGATCTACACGCCCGAGCAGGTTGCAGCACTGCTCGACGCGGCGCGAGCCGTGGTCGAGCGTCACCATATCCACCTTTACACGCTCATCATGCTCAGCACGCACGGCCGGGGCGAGGCAGTGCTGGAACTCGACGCCGCCCAGGTGCAGGGCAATCTCATCTATTTCAACGCACCCGGCCGCAGACAGACGAAGAAGCGCCGCTCGATCGTGCCGATCGCGCCGACGCTCGCGCCCTGGCTGGCCGATCTGCCGGCCGGACCGGTAATCCAGTGGCAGCGCGCGCGCACGGCCGCCAATGGCGATATAGTCTATGATCGGTTTCCGGTCGGCAGCATCAAGACCGGCTTCGAAAAGTGCCTGATCGCGGCTGGGATCGTCGAGCACAAACTGGATGACGACGGCGAGCCGGCATGGCTCCCTCCGCGGGCAAGGCTGGGCGAAACGGCGCCACGCCCTCATCTGATCGGCTTGGGATCGCCCAACGTGCTACGCCACACGATCTCGACCGAGATGCACATGCGCGGCGTGCCCGAGGCGCAGATCGACACCGCCGCCGGCCATGCGGGCGACTCGACGAACAAGCGTCACTATCGGCACCTGCGTCCCGACTACCTGCGCGACTTCATCGCGGGGGTGGAGGATTACTGGTCAGAGGTTGGCAAGTTCACCAAGGCGCATTTGCGATCCCATTGCGATCCCAAGGTGATCGATCTGGGCGCGGCACGGCTCAGCCGCCGGGCCTAGAATGGCTGTTTTCTGCCAATTTTGTGATGGTGCCGCCTACAGGACTCGAACCTGTGACCCCCGCATTACGAATGCGATGCTCTACCAGCTGAGCTAAGGCGGCCTGGTGCGGACATGGGCGTGTGCCCGATGTCGAGGGGCGGCGCTTAGCAATGTGTTTTGGCGCTGGCAAGCGGCGTTATTCCTGATCGGCGCCTTTACGCGGTCTTTACCACATGTCGCTCAAAACACGTCCGAGTATCCGGGGCGGTCTGCCCCCAGGTCGAGGGTAATGGCATGGAATTCGCGCGCGGAATCGAGGACGGCACCGATTCGCTGCCCGCCGTGGCGCAGGTGGGCGGCGACCGGGGCGAGATGCCGATGGTGCTGACCGACGAGCGTCGCATGCACGTCCGCGCCTATAATCACTGGGTATCGCTGCTGCAGGGGCGGCCCTATCCTGCGATCGAGGATCTGGACCCGGCGTCGATCGCCGATTTCGGCCCGCACAGCGTGCTGCTCGACTTCACCGGCGGAATCGAGGATCCGCGAATCGCCTTTCTGGGCCGCGCGCTGCGCGAAGAGGGCGAGGTCGAGGTCGGGATCGACCGGATTTCGGCGGTGCCCAGCCGCTCGCTGATTTCGCGCCTGACCGATCATTATCTGCAGATCATCGCCAATCGCGCGCCCATCGGCTTCGAAGCCGAATTCGTCGGCACGCGCGGGCATACGACGCTGTACCGCGGCATCCTGATGCCGTTTTCCTCGGACGGCGCCGCGATCGACTTCATCTACGGCGTCATCAACTGGAAAGAGATGGTCGACGCCGGGACCGAGGCGCAGCTGATCGCCGATCTGACCGCCGCACGGAAAAGCGCGCCTGCCCCCGCCGTCGCCCCCCAGGTCTGGGCGGATGGTCCCGGATCGGGCTTCGACGATGCGCCGGCCGAACCACTGCCCGCCGATGCCAGTCTGTTCGATCGACTGGCCGCGGCGCGCGCGAGTGCCGATGCCTTTGCCGCAAGCGAAGGCCGTAGCCGGGGCGCCCTGTACGACGCGCTGAGCCAGGCGCATGGCATCGCGGTCGCGGCCGCGAGCGAGCCCGACGCCCTGGCCGAAGCGCTGGCCGACGCCGGGCTGAAGACCCAGGCACGCGCGCCGATGACGCCGATCGTGAAGCTCGTCTTCGGCGCGGATTACGACAAGACGCGACTGACCGAATTCGCCTCGGTGCTGACGCATGCCGAACGCCACGACGTCGGCGTCGGCGGCCTCGTCGCCTATCTCGAAAGCTTCCCCGGCGGGATCAAGGGCGTGGTCGGGGCCGAACGCGCGCTGCGTCGCAAGCCGCAGCCACCGGCGACGCAGTGGGACAGCATCGCGGCCGAACTGCGCGCCCGTCCTCCGCTCGCGCATATCGACATCGCCCGCGCCGGCGAAGGCGAGTTCGTGGTACTGCTCGCCCGGACCGACGCGACCGGCGGACTGGACGTCGTCGCCTGCGTGGAGGACGACAAGGCCCTGACCGAACGCGCCGTGCGGCGGGCGGCAGCCTGAGATTTCGCGCGAAATAATATTACAACGGCCTTGAGCCGGCCCGCGACCCGGCGCATACAGCGCCCATGGCAAACAAGACCAGTTCGCTGTCGGACGCGCTAGCCGCCCGGCTGATCGAAGGCGCCCTGCCGGGAGAGATCGAAGGCCTGACCGCGGCCGAGCGCGCGGAGGCTGCGGCTTTCGTCGCGCAGACCGCGGCCAGCCGTCCGCCCGGCACACCGGCCATCGCGCTGGAGATGGTGGAGGGCGACGGACACCGGCGCCGCATGCGTCTGGCCGTCGTCAACGACGACATGCCGTTCCTGGTCGATTCGATCGCAGCGACGATCGCGGCGCATGATGTGCCGATCGATCGCGTGATCCACCCGGTCGTCCTCGCCAAGCGCGATGCCGCGGGCACGTTGCTGGCGATCGGCGGAGGCAGTTTCGAATCGATGGTCTACATCGAAATGCACCGGGCGGATGCCAAGGTGCGCCGCGCGATCGAATCGGAACTGGCGCGCAACCTGGCGCATGTCCGCAGCGCCGTCGCCGACTGGCCCGCGCTTCAGGCGGCGATGCGCAGCGATGCATCGAAGCTGGTCGGTGAAGGCAATATCGAAGGCGGCACGCTGCTGCAGTGGTTCAACGACCGCGCGATGACGCTGCTCGGCCACGAAAGCTGGTATCGCGACGGCCGGCGCGAGAATGCGCTGGGCATCGCGCGGCATGACTTCGACGTGCCGCTGCTGGCGGAACGGTCGCGCGAAACGGCGATCGCCTTCTTCGAAAAGGGCGGCGCCGCGCCGCTGCTGCTGAAATCTAACTGCATCGCGACCGTCCATCGCCGCGTGCCGCTCGACCTGGTGCTGTTGCCGGTCCACGAAGGCGGCAAGGTGACCGGCCTGTCGCTGCACGCCGGTCTGTGGACCTCGGGCGCGCTCCACGCATCGCCGCGCGACGTGCCGGTGCTGCGCGAACGGTTGGCCATGATGGAGGCCAAGTTCGGCTTCGATCCCAAGGGTCATACCGGAAAGGCGCTGACCCACGCGCTGACCGCCCTGCCCCATGACCTGACCGCAGCGTTCCAGCCCGATCAGCTCGAACGGCTGGCGCTGACGGCGATGAGCCTGGCGGACCGCCCGCGCCCGAAGCTGGAGATGGTGAAGTCG
>DASTEN010000523.1:0-3941 GCA_035709645.1 Sphingomonas sp. | reverse complement strand
CCGGTCAGCGCCTGGCCGACGCGCGTGTCGTCACGCAGACCGGGCAGACGTCCGGCGAGTTCGCCGCCTGTGACCAGCAGGCCGGAAAAGACCGCGGCGATCACGACCCGGACCGCCGGACCGAGCAGCCCGCTGTCGATCGAATAGCGGACCAGGAAGAAGCCCGCGACGACCAGCGCCGCCCCGCCGACCCAGATCGGCAGGCGCCCGCCGACGATGCTTTCGAAGCTTGGGCGGTCGCGGGGCGCGTCGGGCGGCGGCGACCAGTAATCGGGGTCGGCCGGCGGTGGCGTGTCGGCCGGCGCGACCGGCGCGGCCACGACCGGCGTCGCAGGGCGATCGGGCGATGGCGCGCCATAGGCCGCGACATCGGCGGCATAGTCCGGTCGCAACGCCGGCGGCGGCGGCGCACCCTCCAGCCGGTCGCGCAGTCGAGCGACCTCGCCCTCCAGCCGCCGCAACCGTTGCCATCCGGCAGCGACGAGAGCGATCATCGCGATGGCGAGGAGGGCGGTGACGTCCACCTGCGCAATCTAGAGCGATGTGGGGGCGGCGTCATCCCGGAAAGCGGGGCGCGCGATCCTCCCCTGCAAGGGAAGGTGGCATCGCGTAGCGATGACGGAGGGGTGTCAGCCTCTCCGGATGGCGAGCGGTAGGTTGGATTCCCGGCAATCCGAGAGCGCGCGGGGCGCGTTCGACCCTTCGCTTGCCTCCGTCGCGCGGGTCGCGCGCCACCTTCTCTTGCAGGGGAGGATAAGGTGGCGTCATTGCGGTGGCGGCGGAAACGGTCCAACGCTGGGCCGCCCCCCAACCGCAACACGAGACACCGATGCGCTTCGCCTTCACCAAATGCCACGGCAGCGGCAACGACTTTCCGCTGATCGATGCGCGCGCGATTCTTCTGAGCGATGGCGACTGGGCGCGGGTCGCGGTCGCGCTGGCGAACCGCGACGGGCCGGTCGGCGGCGACGGCATCCTGTTGCTGACCGCAGGTGATGCCGACACCGATTTCGGCATGCGGATGTTCAATTCGGACGGCAGCGAGGCGGAGACATGCCTGAACGGGCTACGCTGCACCGCGCGTGCCGGGTTCGAGGCGCTGGGGATCGAAGCGGGACGGGTACGGCTGAAGGTGTCGCGGGCCGAGGTCGCGCATGTCGCCGACATCCTGCCCGGGGTCTATGGTGTCGAAACGCGCGCGGGGCCGGCGGCGACCGACCCGGCGGCGGTCGGCGTTCGGATGGCGATGCCGGCGATCGACGCCGTCATTCCCGGCCTGCCGAGCGCGCGCGCCTTCACCGCGGTCGCGATGCCTAACCCGCATCTGGTGACGTTCGTCGAACGCGTCGACGAGGCGGAGTTGGTGGCGCTCGGCACCTGGTGCGAGGCGCGCCCCGATCTGCTGGTCGATCGCGCGAACGTGTCGTTCGTCGAGATGCGTGGGGCCGACCTGTTCGTCCGCACCCACGAACGCGGCGTCGGGCTGACCGATGCCTGCGGCAGCGCGATGGCGGCATCGACCTTCGCCGCCGGGCTGACCGGCCGCGTGGCGTTCGGTAGCTGGACGACGGTGTTCAACCCCGGCGGCCGCGTGCGCGCGCGGGCCGAGGCGCCGGCGGACGGCGCGATGGTGACGATCCAGGGGAACGCGACGTTCGAGTGGGATGGCACGGTGGACGTCGATCTGGCGACCGGTGTGGCGTCGGGTCTGGAGGTGACGCGGCGGCGGGATGACGAGGTCGCGGCGTGGAAGCGGGTGGTGGCGGGCTGATATTCCCCCCTTGCGAGACCCCTGCGAAAGTTAGCCCCTTACTCCGGCAAGGGCCGGGGCCCAGCAGGGGCGTTTTCGATAATCCACGAAATATCCGACAAATCGGACCCCGACCTTCGCCGGGGAACGGGTGGATGGCAGTACAAACGGATTCTCGCAGAGGCGGCGAGGCGATGGTGGAGGGGGTGCGCCGCAGGAGGCGCCATCGATGCAGAGCCCCCTCCACCAGCCTGCGGTTAATCCCCCTGCCCGTTCGCGCGGAGGATTTCACGGACGTGTTCGGCATCGGTCGAATGCGCGCCATAGCTTTACCCCTCCCCTTCAGTGGAGGGCAGGGGGGCCTCTCCGTGAGCGCAGCGTTTGAGGCATGGCCCCACCCCGACCCCTGAACCGAAGGAGGGAGCCTGGGCCGGTAAAGCCACGATAGCTCCGATAACCTATTTGGCACATTACGCTTGACATCGTCACGCTGACTGGGTACATAACGGGAACGCTGAAGAATTGCGAGTCGGGGCGGCGGGGCCCTGACGTTGCAAAGCGGACGGGCTGGCGCGGCTTTTGGTAAGCTGCGGCCGGCCCGTCCGCGTTTTGGGAGGGCGATATGGCGGAGATGATCCGACGCAGCAGGTCAGGTGCACCTGCGATGCAGCAGGAACGCGGCAACAACTGGACCGTGGCCAAGCGCGCAACGTTCCTGGGTCAGCTGGCGGCAACGTGCAATGTGACGAAAGCGTGCGAAGCAGTCGGAATGCACCCGACGGGGGCCTATAAGCTGCGGCTGCGTGACAGCGTCTTCGCCGAACAGTGGCATGCGGCCTTGCTGACCGGATATGATCGGCTCGAGGCGGCGCTGTTACAGCGTGCGATGGACGCGGTCGAACTGCCGGACGGCGAACCGGTCGACACGGCGATCGACGTTCGCACGGCGATCGACATCCTCAGGATGCATCACGCGCGTCAGAATATCCGGCCGCGCACGCCGAAGGGACCGGCGGTGCGCCGAGCGTCGGAAGAGGAAACCGATGCGGCCATCCTCAAGCAGCTCGCTGCGCTCGGCAAACGGGCAAGGGTCGGCGGGGCATGATGGAGGACGGGGCGATCGGCGACGCACTTGATCGACTGGCAACCGTATCGGTCGACGAACAGAATTGGGTTCTATCCAAGTTGACCATGCCGCAGAAGCGCGAGCTGACCGAACGGTGGTGGCGACACGGACATAAGGGGCAGGTCGCGCCGAAGGGCGACTGGCGCATATGGCTGATCCTGGCCGGTCGCGGGTTCGGCAAGACCCGCGCGGGCGCCGAATGGTTGAGCCAGGCAGCGCGGGACATGCCGGACGGGCGCTTTGCGCTGATCGGTCACACGGCGGACGATGTCCGGCGCGTGATGATCGAGGGGGCGGCCGGGCTGATCGCCGTGATGCGCGATGACGAGCGGATCCTCTGGCGTCGGGAGCGCGGGGAGATCGAGTTTTCATCTGGCGCAAAGGCCTTTGTCTATTCGGCCGAGGCGCCGGAGGCTTTGCGTGGCCCGGAACATCATCTGGCGTGGTGCGACGAACTGGCGAAGTGGCGCTTGGGCCGCGCCAGGCAAGCATGGGACAATCTGCAGATGGGCCTGCGGCTGGGCGACCGCCCGCGGGTGTTGGTCACGACGACGCCGAAGCCAGGGGCGCTGCTGCGCGCGATCGAGCGGGAGGCGGACGCGACGGGGAGCGTGATGCGGGGCAAGACGCGGGACAACCCGCATCTGCCGCAGAGCTTCGTCGCGGCGATGCTGGGCGAATATGGCGGCACGCGGCTGGGGCGGCAGGAACTGGATGGCGAACTGATCGAGGATGTCGAAGGCGCTTTGTGGTCGCGCGAGCGGCTGGAGGCGTGCCGGGTGAAGCGACGGCGGTCGCGGATCGCGCGGGTCGTGGTCGGGGTCGATCCGCCGGCCGGATCGGATGGCGATGCGTGCGGGATCGTCGCCGTGGTGCTGGGGGTGGACGGCATCGGCTATGTCGTCGAGGATGCGAGCGTGCGCGGGGCCTCGCCCGAGGGGTGGGCGGCGGCGGTCGCCGCCTGCGTGGCGCGACACAAGGCCGACCGCGTGGTCGCCGAGAAGAACCAGGGCGGCGACATGGTGAAGAGCGTGCTGCTGGCGGCCGACACGCGGTTGCCGCTGA
>DASTEN010000522.1:0-2925 GCA_035709645.1 Sphingomonas sp. | reverse complement strand
ATCATCGCCTGCAGCACGTTCACCATCTGCGCGATGTTCGTCATGCGGACGCGGTCGGCATAGCGGGTGAAGATGTTGATGTTCATCGCCGCGACGATCGCATCGCGCATGCTGTTCTGCTGACGCAGGAAACCGGGGTTGGTTCCCGGATCGGGCGAATACCAGGTGCCCCATTCGTCGACCGCCAGATTCACGCGCTTGGCGGGGTCGTACTTGTCCATCACCGCCGAATGCTTGCGGATCAGTTCGTCCATCAGCAGCGTCTTGCTGAGCGTGCGGGCGTATTCCTCTTCGTCGAAGCCGATCGCGGGCCCCTTCTTCGACCAGGGGCCCGGCACCGTGTAGTAATGCACGCCGATGCCGTCGAACATCTTCGACGCATCGCGCATCATCACCTCGGTCCAGGTATAGTCGACCGAATTGGCGCCGCTGGCGATCTTCAGCGTCTTCGTGCCCTCGGGCACCTTGACGAACGTCGAATATCGCCGCGTCAGGTCCGCGGCATATTCGGGCCGCATGCTGCCCCCGCAGCCCCAGAGTTCGTTGCCGAGACCGAAATAGGGCAGCTTCCACGGCGCCTTGCGGCCGTTCTTCGCGCGCAGGTCGGCCAGCGTACCGGCGGGCGCGGTCATGTATTCGACCCACTCCGCCATTTCCTGCGGCGTGCCGTTGCCGACGTTGCCCGACACATAGGCTTCGGCGCCGATCAGTTCGGCGAAGTCCATGAATTCGTGCGTGCCGAACGCGTTGTTCTCGGTCACGCCGCCCCAATGGGTGTTGATCTTGACCGGGCGTGTCCCGCGCGGCCCGATGCCTTCGCGCCAGTGATATTCGTCGGCGAAGCAGCCGCCCGGCCAGCGGACGACGGGCACTTTCAGCGCCTTCAGCGCCGCGATCACGTCGTTGCGATACCCGCGCGTGTTGGGGATCTTCGAATTCGGACCGACCCAGATGCCTTCGTAGATCCCGGTGCCCAGGTGTTCGGCGAACTGGCTGAAGATGCGGCGGTCGATCCGGGCGCCCGGCGTGTCGGCGCGGACGGTCAGCGTCGCCGACGGGGTGGGTTGCTGTGCATATGCCGCTGCGGGCAGGGTCAGTGCGGTCGCTGCGGCCAGACGGATAACCAACGTACGCAAAGCCTTCATCGATCCCCTCCCAGATACGATCGCTCCCAAATAGAGCGATGTCGTTTCATCATTTATGTCGGAGGGGATCAAAAACGCCAAGCCCTTTTGTCTGAGTTTATATCAATGACACCGCGACGATCCGATCGGTCGGTTCCGGCTCAAGTCGGGGCGGTCTGCCAGGACGCGGTCGGAAATCGGCAGCTTGGCGCCCTTCAGCTCCGCCGCGACGATGTCGGCCATCGCCCGCGCGCCCAGCTCGCTGAAATGGGTGTCGTCGGTCAGCCCGTTCGGAAAGGCAGGCGCCTTGTCCGCCGGCGTCAGGTGCAGGTAGAATTTCTTCGACGCCGCTTCGCCGGTCGTGTCGAGCAGCGCGCGCGAACGCCCCTCCAGATCGAGTACCGGCACGCCCGTCGTCGCGACCAGATCGCGCATGACCGCGCTGTAGGCGGCGAAATCGGCCTTGGCCTTACCGTCCTGGAACGACCGCCGGGCAGGGGGCGTCACCAGCACCGGCGTCAAGCCGCGGCCCTTCGCCTCCCAGATCATGCGCAACAGGTTGTCGCGGTACATCGTGGCGGCGGGGGCGAAGCGTTCGGGGCGATTGCTGCTCGCGTCGTTGTGGCCGAACTGGATCAGAACCGTGTCGCCCGGGCGCGACTCCGCCATCAGCCGGTCCCAGCGCCCCTCGGCGATGAAGCTTTTCGTGCTGCGCCCGCCGATCGCGCGATTGACGACGTCGGTACCGGGCTGCAAGCCGCAGGCCAGCATCTGCCCCCAGCCAAGCTGCGGATAGCGGTCCGCGCCATAGCTCATCGCGGTCGAATCGCTGGCGATCAGGATGCGTGTGGCGGGATAGGCCGGTGCCGCCGCTGGTGCGACCATCGCGGTCGCAGCGGGATCGGCGGCGACCTGGGCCTGGGCGGCAGTCGCCGCGACCAGCGCGGCGGCGGTCAGCAGCGCCCTCATTGCAGGTTCACGAACGCGCCGCCGTCGACCAGCAACGCGGCGCCGGTGACGTAGGATGCCATGTCGGAGGCGAGGAAGACGATCGGCCCGGCCAGATCCTCCGCCTCGCCCAGACGACCGAGCGGAATGCGCGCCTCCATCCGCTCGCGCTTTTCCCGGTCGGCCAGGTCGTCCTTGTTGATTTCGGTCAGGATCGTGCCCGGCAGCACCGAATTGCAGCGGATCTTGTGCTTGCCCAGCGCGATCGCCGCCGACTGCATCAGCGAATGCAGCCCCGCCTTCGTCGGCGTATAGTGCGTCTGATATTCGCCGCCGACCAGCGCGGAGATCGACGATACCGCGACGATCGCCCCGCCGTGGCCCTGGCGCACCATCTGGTTGGCGGCGGCCTGGCACATGAAATAGCCGCCCAGCAGGTTGACGTTCA
Organism: Sphingomonas sp.; assembly: GCA_035709645.1. Lineage (GTDB taxonomy): Bacteria > Pseudomonadota > Alphaproteobacteria > Sphingomonadales > Sphingomonadaceae > Sphingomonas. The sequence continues at coordinate 405 of DASTEN010000522.1, read as the reverse complement.
TCGTCCGCTGGACCGTTTCGACCGGCATGTCGAGGAAGCTGTGGAACGGGCAGATGCCGGCGTTGCTGACCATGACGTCGACCTTGCCGAACGCCTCGACCGCCTTGGCGACGAACGCACCTGCGACCGCGGGGTCGGCGACGTCGCCCTGCACCGCCAGGCCACGGCCGCCTGCCGCCTCGATCTCGGCGACGCAGGATTCGGCCTCCGCGCTGCTGCTGCGATAGTTGATCGCGACATCGGCCCCAGCCTTCGCCGCCCCGATCGCGGCGGCGCGCCCGATCCCGGTCGATCCACCGGTCACCAATACCGTCTTGCCCTGCAACAGCTTCACGTCACTCTCCTGCACATCAAATCTTCCCCCGTTCGTGCTGAGTAGGGGCTGAGCTTGTCGAAGACCCGTAT
>DASTEN010000521.1:0-4574 GCA_035709645.1 Sphingomonas sp. | reverse complement strand
GTCGGGCGGGCGGCGGGCAAGAAAGCTCGGCCATGGGATGGCTAAAGCCCGTCCTGTCCGTCGCCCCGGCGAAGGTGCGGGGCGACGGTGCCGCCGGCGCTATTTCAGGAGCGTCGCCACATCGACGATGCGGACGTCGTGCATCTGGTCGAGATATGCGTCGACGTAGGGTTTGTGCGACGCCCCCACGATCACCAGCGTCCGCAGCCCCGGGTTCGCGCCCATCAGGTCGCGGACATTGGCCGCCATGCGCAGGTTGCGCACTTCCCAATAGGTGACATAGCCGCGACCGAAGCCCTGCGGCGACGGATCCTCCAGCGCGGCGCCGAAATCGCTGGCATAGGCGAGCGCGCCCATGTCCGGCGCATTGTACCGGCGGTACAGCGTCAGCAGTTCGTCGGCGGTGTCGAGGCTCGCCTCCAGCGCGGTCGACAGCGCCATGCGCCGCTTCGTCGCCGGATTGTCCCACGCCTTGCGGATCGCGGCGGCATAGGCGGCGGGATCGCGGTCGCCGTCCGGCCGGTCGGCGGTATGATCGTCCATCGCCCAGACACGTTCATGCCCCAGACGTGCCGCCAGCGGCGCGGCGATCAGCGTTGTTTCGTTGCGCCGCACGCGATACTTCTCGAGCTGTTCGACCAGGCGGGCATCGATTCCGTCGCCCGCCACGCGATCGGCCGGGGCTAGGCGCAGCCACTGGACCAGCGCCGAATCGCGTTCGCCCGCCGCCAGGAACGTTGCCGCCAGCTTGCGGCGGTCGGCGGCGGACGGCGCCGTCGGCCATGCCGCGAGCATCGCCTCCGCCGCTGCGTTGGCCGCCGGCACGTCCAACCCGGTCGCCGTCGCCGCGACCGAAACGTCGGGGCAATAGGATGCGACCGTATCGGCATATCGCGACGGATAGCGGCGCAGGGCATCGCATTGCAGCCCGGACAGCGTCTCGATCGCGATCGCCTGTGGCCGCCATGCCGCCATCCGGTCGACCAGCGGCGCCAGCGTCGCGGGATCGAAGCTCTTGTTCAGTCCCGACAGATGGGGCGTGCCCAGCACCGCCACCTGGTTCGGCACTCCGGCCTTCGGCCCCTTGTGCGCCCGTGGGTCGAACCGCTGCGCCGGAAGTCCGCTGGTCACCGCCAGCATCGCCGCGCCGACCATCACCCGCCCGAACCACCGCATACCCGTTTCCCCCCCTTGATGCCGCGTCGATGCGGCGCGCGGATGGGTAGCGTAAGACCGGGATGGATCGTTGCGCGGCTAGGCGTGTTCAGAAGGGTCGACCCGCCGGCCCCGTCTGCCTAAAGGCACCGCTTCCCATGATGACGACGCTTTCCCCCGACCAGCCGCAGATCAACCGTGCGCCCATTCCGTTCGCGGAATTCGTGGCGCTCGTCGCCGCGCTGATGGCGCTGACCGCGCTGGGCATCGATTCGATGCTGCCCGCCCTGCCGGCGATCGCCGCCGATCTGGGCGTGGCGGAGGACAACCAGCGGCAGTTCGTCGTCACCGCGTTCATGGTCGGCTTCGCCTTTGCGATGCTGGTCTATGGTCCGGCGACCGACCGGTTCGGGCGGCGACCGGTGCTGATCGTCGCGCTGGTCGGCTATATCCTGACCAATCTGCTGGCCGCCGTGTCGGGCAGTTTCGTCCTGCTGCTGGCCGCGCGTGTCGCATCGGGGGCGATGGTCGCGGGGGCGCGGACGGTGACGGTGGCGCTGGTCCGCGATTGCTACGCCGGCCGCGCGATGGCGCGGGTGATGAGCCTGGCCTTCATCTTCTTCATGGCCGCCCCCGTACTAGCGCCGACGTTCGGCCAGCTTATCCTGCTGGTCGGCAGCTGGCGCTGGATATTCGGCGGCATCGCGCTGGCGACGCTGGTCATCCTGGTCTGGTTCCTGGCGCGCATGCCCGAGACGCTGGCTGAGGAGGATCGCAAGCCGTTCACGCTCGGATCGCTCGGCACCGGCGCGGCGCGCATCCTGAAGGATCGTTATGCGCTGGGCTACACGCTGGCGGCGACGATGCTGCAGGGCGCGCTGTTCGGCTTCATCGGATCGATCCAGCAGATCGTGTTCGACGTGTTCAAGGTGCCCAACCTGCTGGCGGTCGTGTTCGCGTCGGTCGCGGGCACGATGGCGATCGGTTCGTTCCTGAATTCGCGCATCGTGATGAAGATGGGGACTCGGCTGATCTCGCACACCGCGCTGCTCGGCTTCATCGTGTTCGCCGGTATTCACCTGGCCATCGCGCTGTCGGGCGCGGAGACGCTGACCAATTTCATCATCGTCCAGGCGTTGATGATGATGTGCTTCGGCCTGGCCACGTCCAATTTCTCGGCGATGGCGATGGAGACGATGGGCGACATCGCGGGAACGGCGGCCAGCATCCAGGGCTTCGTGTCGACCCTGGGTGCCGCACTGATCGGCGCGTATGTCGGCCAACGTTACGACGGCACGACCATCCCGCTGTACACCGGTTTCACGGTCATGGGGCTCAGCGCGCTCGTCATCGTGCTGCTGGCCGAACGCGGGCGGCTGTTCCGCCCGGCGTATGACGGCTCGGCTCGTCGCGCGGGCGTGGAACAGGGCTGACCCTCCCGCCGTTCGATGCTCCACGACGATTTTTCCAGTGGAGACGGACGATGGGTGGTCATCAGGTACAGGCGCAGGGCGCGGGCGACGATGGATTCGACGAGGACGGCTTCGATGAAAGCCAGCGCGCCGAGATTCTGGAGGCGACGCGCGACGGGCCGAGCGACGGCACGATCCTGACCGATCTGGCCCCCGACCTGGGCGACGATCCGCTGGACGACGACGACACCGACGACCTCGAAATGCTGTCGGACGAGGTCGGCGAGGAGGACGATGACGCCGACGCCGACGAAGACGACCTAGAGGAAGATGCGCTTCAGGAGGATTTCGAAGACGACGCCGAGGATATGGACGAGGAACTGGGCGACGGCGACGATGCCGCGCTGCGTCCGTAAGGATTGACCCCGTCGCGGGGCAGGCGCAGCATCGCGTCCATGCCCCGCGACGCCAGAGTCGATGCCTATATCGCCGGTTGCGCCCCTTTCGCGAAGCCGATCCTCGCGTGGCTGCGGGACCGGGTGCACGCGGCGGTCCCGCAGATCGGCGAGTCGATCAAATGGGGAATGCCGGCATTCCTGCTGGATGGGCGGCCGTTCGCGAACATGGCCGCGTTCAGGGCGCATGCCACCTTCGGTTTCTGGAACCGCAGCGTCATCCCGACCGGTCGCGAGGGCGAGGCGATGGGTCAGATGGGACTGATCGCGACCATCGCCGACCTGCCCGATGCCGAAACCTTCGAGACGATGGTTCGCGATCGTCTGGGCACTCACGCCGCCGCAAAGCGACCGTTACGGGCGCCGAAACCTGAAGCCGACGTGCCGGCGGCGCTGGCGATGGCGTTAGCCGCCGACGATACCGCACGCGCGACGTTCGACGCGTTCCCACCCGGTTGCCGGCGCGATTATTGCGACTGGGTGGCGCAGGCCAAGCGCACGGATACCCGCGACAGGCGGATCGCCCAGACGATCGAATGGCTGCGCGCGGGCAAACGGCGCAACTGGAAATACGAGAGTTGCTGAGTCGTTCGGGAGGATCGCGATGCAGACGGTGGTGGTGTCTCTATCTCTCATGCTGACCGCGCCGGGGGGCGAGGCGATCGTGTCCCGACCGACCATCGCGCCGCACTGCGGCCCGACGGTGGACAGGACCCGCGGCGCGATGGCGACCGGGTCGACGAAACTGGGGGATCAGCCGCCAGCGGCGCAGGTGCTGACGGTCTTCCATCGGGATGCCGACGGCTGTCCCAAGCCGGTCGTGCTGCGCAACGGGATCGGGGCGAATCCGGAAAAGGCGCTGCCGATGGCGCGAGGCGGGAGCATCCTGCCGGTAAGGTAAGCGGGGCGAAGGGGCGCGCGCCGTCCGCGATCGCGCTTCGAAGAGGCAGGGAGGGCGCATCTGCCATTCTTCCATCTTTCCCCTGTCCGCACATCGGCTTATAGCGCGCGGTGCTATCATGACTGCCGCCGAAACCCCGCTGACCCTGCCCGCCGAATGGCGTGACTTCCTGGCGCTGACCAAGCCGCGGGTGATGACGCTCGTCGTCTTCACCGGACTCTGCGGCATGCTCGCGGCGCCCGTCACGATCGATCCGGTGCTTGGCTTCACCGCCATCCTGTGCATCGCGCTGGGCGCCGGGGCCGCGGGCGCGCTGAACCAATGGTACGAAGCGGATATCGATGCGGTGATGAAGCGGACGCAGGGGCGCCCGCTGCCTGCCGGACGCATGGACGCCCAGGCCGCGCTGCATTTCGGCGTCGGGCTGGCGATCTTTTCGGTCGTGCTGATGGGGCTGGCGGTCAATTATGCCGCGGCCGGCATCCTGACGGTATCGATCCTGTTCTACGTCCTGGTCTACACCGTCTGGCTGAAGCGTCGGACGCCGCAGAACATCGTCATCGGTGGCGCGGCGGGCGCGTTTCCGCCGCTGATCGGCTGGGCGGCGGCGACAGGGCAGGTCGCGCTGCTGCCGCTGCTGCTGTTCGCGAC
>DASTEN010000520.1:0-4797 GCA_035709645.1 Sphingomonas sp. | reverse complement strand
GATCAAGCAATTGCTGCTCGACCAGCGGATCGTTGCGGGGCTGGGCAACATCTATGTCTGCGAGGCGCTGTACGAAGCGCGCATCCGCCCCTCGAAGCCGGCGGGGCAGGTGGGCCGGGCAAGGCTCGCGCGGCTGGTCGCGGCGGTTCCCCTGGTGCTGAACGCCGCGATCGAGGCGGGCGGATCGACCCTGCGCGACTATGCGCGGCCCGATGGCGAACTCGGTTACTTCTCCAAGCAGTTCAAGGTTTACGGGCGTGAAGGATTGCCGTGCGAATGCGGCGGTGTGGTTGCGCGCTATGTCGAGGGCGGGCGGTCGACGTTCTGGTGTCCGAAGTGTCAGAAGTGAGTCTGGCCAAGACCCCATAGTCGTCATTCCCGCGAAGGCGGGAATCAATAGTCGCTGGACGATGTGAGTCTCATCAAAGCCAGCCAGAATTGATCCCCGCCTTCGCGGGGATGACGGTATCGGATCGCGGGTACGACGGCCGATCGTGGGGGGAGAGGGGACCACCCTTCCCGGTTGACCGAATCGCCACCGCCCGCTATGGGCGCCGCTTTCCCGGCTCGTGGAGACTGTCCGCGCGCCTCCAAAACAGCAGGAACCGAACGTAATGGCGAATACGCCTCAGGCGAAGAAGCGCATCCGTCGCAACGAGCGTCGCGCGGAAGTCAACGGCAACCGTCTCGGCCGTATCCGGACCTTCGTGAAGAAGCTCGAATCGGCACTGGCCGCGGGCGACAAGGATGCCGCTACCGCCGCGATCGCGCAGGTCCAGCCGGAACTGGCGCGGGGCGTTGCCAAGGGCGTGCTCCACAAGAATACCGCGTCGCGCAAGTTCTCGCGCCTGACCAAGCGTCTCGCCGCGCTGGGCTGACGACGCCGCCGAGGCCTGATTCGGGCCGGCGACTGATCTGATTTGTGGCCCCGTCGGGACGTCCCGGCGGGGCCATTTTCGTGTCCGCGACACACGCATCGGAACGGGGTGAGAACACGGTCGGACGCCGTTTTCGCGAATCCAGCTTTTACCGCGATTCGCGTCCCGACGACGTGGGCGATATCGACTAAGTATCTGTATCTACATGATAAAGCTATTTTTCCGACGCAAAACCGTGAGTCAATCCGGTTTATTTCAGTTTGTTGACGGACCACCCGCTTGATCGACTCGTTCTGTCGATCCACAACGGCCCTCCGGATGGCGACCGCCGCCCGGCATTTGACAGTTTCGGGGCAATTTGGGTCAGGGCGTCGGCTTTGGCCCGGGGGACACGTGTCGGTTGGAAACAGAAGGGCTCGCGCCGGTTGCGCGGGCCTTGCGGGAAGGGGTGCGCGTGGCGTTTGGACTGGCCAGGATTACGGATACCGACGACGCCGTGGCTAAGGCCTGGGCGCGCGTGCGGACCAACCTGCGCCACTCTGCCGGCCAGCGCCTGTTCGACCAGTGGCTGAAGCCCGCGACGCTGATCGACGGCAGCGATACCGACCAGGTCCGCATCGGCCTGCCCAGCGCCTTCATGACGACCTGGGTGAAGAGCCACTACGCCGACCGGCTGTATTATGAATTCCGCGCCGTTCTGCCGTCGCTGCGGTCGGTGTCGATCGAAACGGTGACCGAGGCGAAGGCGTCGCGGGTTCTGACGGTCGACGTGCCGACGCCTGTGGCCGCGCCGGCACCGGTGCCGGCGTCCGCGCCCGAGCCCGTAAAGGCGCCGATCAGGCAGGCAGAGCGCGCGAATTTCGATTCGCGCTTCACCTTCGACCGCTTCGTCGTCGATGCGTCGAACCGGGTGGCGTTCAATGCCGCGCGGGCGCTGGCGGAGCCGGGGCGGCCGCGGTTCAGCCCGCTGTACCTCCATTCGGGCACCGGCCAGGGCAAGACCCACCTGATGCACGCAATCGGCCAGGCGTTCCTCGACGCCTGTCCGGATGCGACCGCGCTCTACATGCCGGCCGAACGGTTCATGTTCGAATTCGTCCAGGCGCTCCGCGCCCGCGACACGCACGCGTTCAAGGCGCGGTTGCGCGGCGTCGACCTGCTGATGATCGACGATCTGCAGTTCATCGCCGGTAAGGATTCGACGCAGGAAGAATTCTTCCACACGGTCAACGAGTTCATGGGCGCGGGCAAGCGGCTGGTGATCGCCGCCGATCGTAGCCCGATGACGCTGGACGGCATCGAACCCCGGCTGTTGTCGCGCCTGGGGTCGGGCCTGGTCGCCGACATCAAGTCGCCTGAACTGGAGCTGCGCCGCGCGATCCTGACCGCGAAGCTGGCCGATGCACCCGACGCCGCGGTCCCGGACGATGTCATGGAACTGCTCGCCAGCCGGATCACCGGCAGCGTGCGCGAACTGGAAGGCGCGCTGAACCGGGTTGTCGCCTACGCGCAGCTGAACGGCGAGGCGGTGACGCTGGATTTCGCGGTCGGCGTACTCGGCGACCAGCTGCGCGGCAGCCAGCGCCGCGTGACGATCGACGAGATCCAGAAGGCGGTGTCGACGCATTTCGATCTGAAGACGATCGATCTGCTGTCCGCCCGTCGCGCGGTGGCAGTTGCCCGACCGCGTCAGATCGCGATGTACCTCGCCAAGCGGCTGACGACCCGCTCGCTGCCCGAGATCGGCCGTAAGTTCGGTAACCGCGACCATTCGACGGTCATCCATGCGGTCCGTCGGATCGAGGAGCTTCGCGGCACCGACCGCGACGTCGACAGCGCGGTAAACACGCTGCTGCGGCAATTGGAGCGCTGACCGGCGTCCAGAGACTTGCGACAGCGACGGGGCTTGCAGTCAGAGCGGTCGCAAACCGCTCCAGCCCAGTCGGTGTATCGCGCGCGCAACGACGATTTCGGTAGAGGTCACAAGGGGCGGCAGGGTGCTACAGCCTCCGCCCTGCCATCATCTCCGCCGCGCGATCGGTCGCCAGGCGGGTGTCGGCCGCCAGCTTCTTCACCTCCGTCGCCACCACCGCGAATCCGCGGCCCGCGTCGCCCGCGCGCGCAGCCTCGATCGTGGCATTCAGCGCCAGCAGATTGGTCTGCTGGGCGATCGCACCGATCGAGCGGACGATGGTGTCCAGTTCGGCAAACGTCCGATCCAGGGCGAAGGACATCCGCTTGGCGGCGGTGATGTCGGTGGCGATCTTCAGAATGCGTTCCGGGCGGCCATCTGTGCCGAGCACAGGGTTATAGGTTGCCTGCAGCCAGATTTCGTCACCGGCTGCGGTGATCCGCCGATATTCGCCGTGATCGAAGTCGCCGCGGCCAAGCTTGCGCCAGAATTCGGCGTAGGCCGGCGACGCGGCATAGTCCGGTTCGCACAGGATCCGGTGATGCTGCCCGATCAAGGACGACCGGGCGTAGCCCGTCACCGCACAGAAAAGCGGATTGGCTTCCAGGATGAGTCCCGCCGGTGAAAATTCGATGATGGCGAGCGACCGATTGATTGCCGTCCAAACCGCTTCGATACCGTCCAACGCGTACGCCATTTTTCCTCGCCTACGCAGCGAAGATGCTCAGAAAATACGGAAATTCGGTTAACCTGATTTAGGTCTGTCCGGCGTCGGCACAGTCCGTCAGACGAGCAGTCCGACCGCGTCCTGAGCCTTCCGTAGCGTCGGGGCCGCAATCGCCTGCGCGCGCGCTGCGCCGTCGGCCAGCGCCGCGGCGACCGCGGGCTTGTCGTCGAGCAGTCGCACCAGCCGATCGCGAATCGGCGCAAGCGTGGCGATGGCCAGGTCGGCGAGCGCGGGCTTGAACGCACCGAAGCCTTGGCCGGCGAACTGGTCAACCACCGCCTGCGTCGGCAGATCGGCCAGCGCGGCGTAGATGGTGACGAGGTTCTTCGCCTCGGCACGCTCAGCCAGCGCGTCGAAGCTGTCGGGCAGGGGATCGGGATCGGTCCGCGCCTTCTTGAACTTCTGCGCGATCAGGTCGTCGCTATCGACCAGGTTCACCCGGCTCATGTCGCTCGGGTCGGATTTCGACATCTTGGCGCTGCCGTCGCGCAACGACATGATGCGCGGCGCGGCCTTCGAAATCAGCGGTTCGGGCAGCGGGAACAGATCGACGCCGAAATCGGTGTTGAACTTCTCGGCGATGTCGCGGGTCAGCTCCAGATGCTGTTTCTGGTCCTCGCCGACCGGCACGTGCGTCGCCTGGTACGCCAGGATGTCGGCAGCCTGGAGCACGGGATAGGTGAACAGCCCGACCGGTGCGCCGTCGCGGTTCTTGCCCGCCTTGTCCTTCCACTGCGTCATGCGGTTCAGCCAGCCCATGCGCGCGGTGCCCTGCAGGATCCAGCATAGTTCGCTGTGCGCGGGCACCCGCGCCTGGTTGAAGAGGATCGAGCGGTCGTCGATTCCGGCCGCGAGCAGCGTGGCGGCCATCTCCAGCGTCGTCGCGGTGCGCTCTGCCGGGGTGATGTTCCCGGTCAGCGAATGCAGGTCGGCCAGGAAGAACAGGCATTCCCCGCCCACGTCACTGACGGTGTCCTGCATCGCCACCCACTGCTTGATCGCGCCCAGGTAGTTGCCAAGGTGCAGGTTGCCGGTGGTCTGGATGCCGGAGAGAATACGCATGTAGGGCCCAAACTTAGTCAGAACGGGAATCGTGATCGCCCGCAGGAAGGCGCTGGCGAGGAGCACAGCGCAGCGTGTAGCGGCGCTACACGCAAGCAAGCGACGCCGTCCAGCGCCTTCCTGCGGGCGACCGCTCCGCGGCGGGCCGATTTTGGTCCAGGGCGGCGTCACTCGTCGGTCACGATGCATGAGCATCGCTCCGCTCCTCGCTTCTTGCC
>DASTEN010000519.1:0-2150 GCA_035709645.1 Sphingomonas sp. | reverse complement strand
TCGTCAGCGGGCTGTTCGAGGCCTATCGCGCCGAGCCTGCGCTGATGCCGCCCGAATGGCGGGATCGCATGCCCTCGGACGAGCCGCTGCGCAGCCGCCACATCGCCGATTTCATCGCCGGCATGACCGATCGCTATGCCGTCCGTCGCTTTCAGGAGATCGCCGGCCCGATCGCGCTGCCGGAAGGATTCTGACGCCAGCCGAGCCGTCGCTGCGACGAAGCGTGCGGCTGACATAGTTCTGCGACAGGGCCGGCGTACCCCGGGCTGACGAGACAGCAGGAGGTCGATCGCCCGTGTCCGATACCGTCGTTGCGCTGAACCGTTTCGGGCTGGGTGCCAGGCCCGGCGAAGCGCCGCCCGCCGATCCGCGCCGCTGGCTGGTCGACCAATTCGACCGCTATCAGGCGCGGCCCGCCGTTCTGGCCGATGCCCCGACCGCCGCGGCGGCCGCGCGGCAGATCCAGGAGTATCAGGCGATCCGCCAGGATGTCCGGCAGGAACGCCGCGCCCAGGCGCCGGCCGCGACGCCGATGGCGGAGGGCGCGATGGCCGCGCCGGGCATGGCACCGGTCAACCGCCGCCCCGCCGGCCCGCGTCAGGTCGCGCAAGCCGACGATACGCCCGTGAGCGATGCGGAACGGATGCGGATGGCGCTGCGCCGGCAAGGGCAGAGCCTGTATACCGGATCGATCGGGCTCAGGATGAACGCCGCGCTGACTACGCCGGCGCCGTTCGTCGAGCGGCTGGTGCATTTCTGGGCGAATCACTTCGCCATCTCCGCCGACGGCATGCGCGTGACGCCCTTTGCCGGCCCGTTCGAATTCGAGGCGATCCGCCCGCACGTGCTGGGCAGCTTTCGCGACATGCTGTTCGCGGTCGAGCGGCATCCGGCGATGTTGCTGTTCCTCGACCAGGCGCAGTCGGTCGGGCCGAATTCGGTGTTTGCACAGGTCGCCGCGCGCCGCCCGGTCGCGGCGCAGCGCAAATTCGGGCTGAACGAGAACCTCGCCCGCGAAATCCTTGAATTGCACACGCTGGGCGTCCGCACCGGCTATACCCAAGACGACGTGACAGAATTCGCCCGGGCGATGACCGGATGGACCGTCGCCGGGCTGGGCCGCGGCGTCGGGCGCAACCAGGGCGGCACGCCCGGCAGCTTCGTCTTTGCCGAACGGCTGCACGAACCGGGCACGCGCACGATCCTGGGCCAGAGCTATGCGCAGGGCGGCGTCGCGCAGGCATCGGCCGTGCTCGACAGGCTCGCCACCCATCCCGCGACCGCCCGGCACATTGCGACCAAGCTGGTGCGGCACTTCATCGCCGATGATCCCCCCGCCCCAGCGGTCGCGCGGCTGGAGGCGGCGTTCCTGCAGTCGAACGGCGACCTGCCGAGCGTATACCGCGCGCTGATCGCCACGCCGGAGGCGTGGAGAGCGCAGGCGACCAAGTTCAAGACGCCTTGGGACTGGTCGGTGTCGACTCTCCGCGCGCTGGGGCTGAACGAATTCGGCACGCCGCAGACGGTCGGGCTGCTCCAGCAGCTCGGCCAGCCGGTCTGGCGACCGGGCTCGCCCGCGGGTTGGGACGATGTCGCGGCCAGCTGGGCGGGGCCGGATGCCGTACTGCGCCGGGTCGAAGCGGCGGAACGCTTCGCCAACCGCGCGGGCCAGGTGATCGATCCGCGCACCCGCGCCGCCGAGCTGTTCCCCGGCGGCGCCAGCGCGGCGACGACGCAGGCGATCGCCCGCGCCGAAAGTCCGCCGCAGGGGCTGGCCCTGCTGCTCGTATCCCCCGATTTTCTGCGGAGATAAGACCGATGGCTTCGCGTCGACAGTTCGTTTCGTCCGCCGGCCTGGCGCTGCTGGGTGCAAGCTTCGCGCCGCGCATCGCCTTTGCCGCCGCGCCGACGACCAAGCGGTTCGTGTTCATCATCCAGCGCGGCGCCGCCGACGGCCTGGGCACGCTGGTGCCCTATGGCGATCCGGCCTATGCCGCAGCGCGCGGTGCGCTGGCGGACGGGCAGCAGACCAAGCTGGACGGCATGTTCGGCCTGCATCCGATGCTCGCGCAGTCGGCGGCGATGTATCGATCGGGCGAGGCGCTGTTCGCGCATGCGGTCGCCTCTCCCTATCGCGACCGGTCGCATTT
>DASTEN010000518.1:0-2573 GCA_035709645.1 Sphingomonas sp. | reverse complement strand
TTTGCGGAGGGCGGCGAGCGCCGCTTCGAAGCCGGCGTTCTCGTCGTCATGGGGTACGAACCAGAGCGGCCCGCTGGGGTGCTTCGGGTCGGCGATGCGGTAGAGGCGCCACCGGGCGCGCTCTTCGGCGAAATCGAGTCTGTCGACGGTCAGGCCGCGCCATTCGGTGGGGTCGCGGTGGCGCGCGAAATCGTCCGTCTGAATGGTGAGCGGGTTCAGGCGAGTGCGGACGATCGGTCCGGGGTCATAAGCGCCAAGGAGGAGGGGGGCAACGAACGCCACGACCCGACCTCGTTCGTGCTGAGCCTGTCGACGCACGGACCACACCCCCAAGATCGTCGTTCCCGCGAAGGCGGGAATCCATTCTGGCCGAACGCGGTAAGTCTCAGCACGTTCAGCGACTATCGATCCCCGCCTTCGCGGGGATGACGATTTCGAGGTGCGGCTTAATTCGCTTCGACCGGCACGCCGTACAGGTCGTGTTCGTCCGCGTCTTCAATCAGGACCTTTGCAATGTCGCCCACGGCCAGCGCGCCGGCATCGCGCAGGAACACCTCGCCGTCGATCTCCGGCGCATCGGCTTGGCTCCGCGCGGTCGCGCCGCCGTCCTCGTCGACCGCATCGACGATGACCTCCAGCGTCCGCCCGACCTTCGCGGCGAGCTTGGCTGCCGAAATCGCCGCGGTCTTCTCCATCACGCGGGCGTAGCGTTCTTCCTTCACCTCTTCCGGTACCGGGTTCGGCAGGTCATTGGCCGGTGCGCCTTCGACGGGTTCGAAGCGGAAGGCGCCGACACGATCGAGCTGTGCTTCGTCGAGCCAGTCGAGCAGATACTGGAAATCCGTCTCGGTCTCGCCGGGGAAGCCGACGACGAAGGTCGATCGGATCGTGATGTCCGGGCAGACCTCGCGCCAGCCCTTGATGCGGGCGAGCACCTTGGCGTCGTTCGCCGGCCGCTTCATCGCGCGCAAAACGTTGGGCGCGGCGTGTTGGAACGGGATGTCGAGATAGGGGAGCACCAGCCCTTCGGCCATCAGCGGGATGACCTGATCGACATGCGGGTAGGGATAGACATAGTGGAGCCGCACCCACGGCGCGATCTGGCCCAGTTCGCGCGCCAGATCGGTCATGTGCGGGCGGACCTCACGACCCTTCCACATCCGGTTTTCACCACGGATGTCGATGCCGTACGCGCTGGTGTCCTGGCTGATGACCAGCAGCTCGCGCGTTCCCGCCGCGACCAGCTTTTCGGCCTCGCGCAGGATCGCATCGGGACGCCGGCTGACCAGGTCGCCACGCAATTGCGGGATGATGCAGAAGGCGCAGCGGTGGTTGCAGCCTTCCGAAATCTTCAGATAGCTGTAGTGGCGCGGCGTCAGCTTGAGCCCGGCGTCGGGGATCAGATCGACATAGGGGCTGATGCCGGCGGGCGCGGCTTCGTGCACCGCCTCGACCACCTGCTCATATTCATGCGCACCGGTGATGGCGAGGACGTTCGGGAAGCGCTGACGGATGACGTCGGCTTCCTTGCCCATGCACCCCGTCACGATGACGCGGCCGTTTTCCTTGATCGCCTCGCCGATCGCCTCCAGCGATTCTTCCTTGGCGGAATCGAGGAAGCCGCAGGTGTTGACCAGCACGACGTCGGCACCGGCATAGTCGGGCGACATCTGATAGCCGTCGGCGCGCAGCTGGGTCAGGATACGTTCGCTGTCGACCAAGTTCTTGGGACAGCCAAGCGACACCATGCCGACACGCGGCGGAGAGGGAAGGACGGTAGCCATGGGATGCGCGGGCACATAAGCGAAAACAGGCGCGGTTTCTAGGGTGGTGCGGACGCTACCCCTTGCTGCCCATCATCGAGCGGAGCTTCGCGATCGCCGCCGGCGCCTGCGCATGTCCGCCTGCGGCCGCACGTTGTAGCCAAGTCATCGCACCGGGCAGATCGCGCGGGCCGCCGCTGCCGTTGGCCATCAGCGCGGCCAGGTTGAACATGCCGTCGACGTCGCGGTCCTTGGCCGCCGCCTCGAACCATTTGCGCGCGACTGCCTCGTCCTTCGCAACCAGCGTACCTTCGTGAAAATAGGTGCCCATCGCGACCTTCGCCTCGGGCAGGCCGGTGAGCGCCGCTGCCTTGTACAGACGGAGCGCGCGTTGCGCATCGACGGTGACGCCCTGGCCAAGGTCGTAGGCGCGGGCGAGCGCGAACAAGGCAGGGCCGTTGTTCTTGCGCGCCGCCGCCCGGTACCAGTCGACGGCCCCGGCGGGATCGCGCGCCACCCCGGTGTAGCCGCTGGCCAGCAGTCCCGCCAGCGCGACCTGCGCATCGGTCAGGTCATACTGCGCGGCGCGGCGGTAGTATTTGGCGGCCTTGCGCTGATCGCGCGGCACCCCGTCCCCCGCCAGGTAGATGTCGCCAAGCTTCTTGGCGGCGGGCACGTGGCCGACCGCTTCGGCGCGTTCGTACCACCGGCACGCCTCCGCCATGGTGCGCGGCACGCCAAAGCCGGTGCGATAGATGTTGGCGAGCATCGTCGCGGCTTCCCCGGCGGCGGTGGTGCGTTCGGGCTGGG
>DASTEN010000517.1:0-2758 GCA_035709645.1 Sphingomonas sp. | reverse complement strand
GACCTCGATCGCCTGGGTCAGCAGCCCGCCGCCGTTGTCGCGCAGGTCGACGACATAGCCCAGGGGCGCATGGCCCAGCGACTTTTCGATCGCCATGATCGCGCCGCGCGTGTCCGCGCCGGTGTTCGCGCTGAACGTGTTGATGTTGATGATGCCGATGCCGTTCTTGACCTCCCACTTCACCGGCTTCTGCACGATGACTTCGCGCACCAGAGTCACGTCGATCGGCTTGTCGCGACCGGGGCGGACGAGGGTGATCGACACCTTGCTGCCCGGCGGACCCCGCATCCCCTGGATCGCCTCGTCGAGGCTCTGGCCATAGATCAGCGTGCCGTTGATATGCGTGATGTAGTCGCCGGCCTTGATGCCTGCGCGGTATGCCGGCGTATCCTCGGTCGGGGCGATGACCTTGACCGCGCCGTCCTCCATGCTGACGGTCAGGCCGAGGCCGCCGTAATTCCCTTCCGTGGCGATGCGCATGTTGTCGAAATCGAGCGCGTCGACATAGCTCGAATGCGGGTCGAGCGCGGCGAGCATGCCCTGGATCGCGCCCTTCATCAGCGTCTTGTCATCGACCTTGTCGACGTAATCCGCCTTCACCCGGTTGTAGATGTCCATGAACGTATCGAGCTCGCGGTAGGCGCCGGTATCGACCTGCGCCAATGCGGCGGTGGTCGCCGGCACGAGTGCAAGGGTACCGACGAGGGCGGCGGCCTGGAGAGCGGAAGCGAAGGGACGCGGCATCGATGTCCTGACGAATGGCAAGTCTGACGTTCAAGATACAGGTTTGCGAACGGCTTAGCAAAGCACCATCGACGATGAACCGCGCCTGAGCGTCACCCGATCAACTGCGCCAGGTCGACCGCCACGCCGCGACGGCGCAGTTCGACCCCGACGCGCGGCGCCTCCGCCATCGCCGCGCGACCGATCGCTTGGCCCATCGCGACGTCGTCGCCGACCGTGACGTCGGCGGCGTCCAAACCGGTCAGCGCACTCGACCAGCCGTTGCCATGGTCGATGATGATAATGGTGCCATAATCGCGGAAGCGGCGGGCAAAGACGACGCGGCCGCTCGCGGGCGCGACGACCGGTGCCCCCGCGGCTACCGCAAATCGCAGCCCGCGGGACCGGACCCCGGTGTCGGAGAGCTCGCCCAGTCCTTCGACGATCCGCCCGCGCACCGGCAGACGATAGGGGGGGACGGCGAAGGTGGGGGCAGGGGGGGCGTCCCCCGGGCGGGGAAGCGGGCCGGCGAGTTGGCCAAGCGATGCGCGGACATCGGCCGCAGCGGCGGTATCCGCCATCATGCCGGCAAGGTCGCGGGCACGTTCGCCAAGCGCGATCGCCTGCTGGCTCGCGACGCCTCCTATGCCGGCACCGCGCGCGCGCTCTTCGCCCTGGAGACGCGCGAGCGCGAGGCGTCCCGACTGCAGCCCGGCATTCGCCGCCACCAGCGTAGCCGCGGCCTCGGCGGCTTCGGCCCGCAGCGCGCGGGTCTGGGCCAGTTCCCGCCGCAACGCTTCGGTACGCGCGTGCACGACGGGCAGCAGCGTGCCGAGCAACGCGCGGGCATGGACGATGTCGCCGGTCGACCCCGGCTGTATGATCGCCAGCGCCGCCGGTCGTCGCGACAGCGCCTGCACCGCGGCGACCAGCTTTGCTGCAGGTTGCTGGCGCTCGACCAGGCGCGCGCCTTCGGCCGCCAGCCGCTGGTCGGTCAGCGCGATGCGGGCCTTCGAGGCGGCGATGGCGGTTTCGGCGGCATGGATCCGCGCTCCGATCGCGGCCTGGCGCAGGCGGCTACGCTTTGCCGCATCGGGTTCGGCATCGGCCAACCGTTCGAGCGCCACCGCACGGGTCGCGGCGGCTACGGCGATGCGGTCCGCGCGGGGGGCGTTGACCGCACCCAGCAGCAGCGTCGCTGCCACGGCAAGACTCAGCCTAGCCTTCACGGTGATAGGGATGGCCCGACAGGATCGCCGTTGCGCGCCACAATTGCTCGGCCAGCATCGCGCGCGCCAGCATGTGCGGCCAGGTCAGTCGCCCAAAGGACAGCAGCATGTCCGCCTGCGCGCGCTGAGCGTCGTCGAACCCGTCCGCCGCCCCGATCAGGAAGCGGCATTCGCGAACGCCATCGTCGCGCCACCGTCCGATTCTCTGGGCGAACGCGACCGATCCGGGCGTCTCCCCGGTTTCGTCGAGCATCACGATCCGCGCCCCCGTGGCGTCGGGCATCTTGCCCCCGGTGTCGGGCAATTCGGTGACCTTCACCGGCCAGCCGATCCGCTTCAGATAGCGATCGACCAGCTCTCCTTCCGGACTCCGTCCGATCCGCCCGCGCGCGACGATGTGGAGCAGCATCAGCGCAGCTCAGCGCGTCGATAGGGACGGTGGCGTCCGATTACCCGCGCGTCGGCGTGCGGCAGTCGCGTTTCAAATCTTCGGTACGCGTCGGCTGCTTCCCGGTCCCCGGCGTTTGCTGCACGCCTCAGCCAAAGGCGATACTGCGCAAGATGCCGACGATTGAAAGCGTCGATCGCGCGATTGTAAGCGCCGGTGGAACTGCCGAGACGCCATGCCAGCCGGTAGGCGCGAAGCATCTCCGATCGTCGCGAACGATGTTCGTGATCTGCAAGCAGTGTCAGCGCCTCGGGCATATGGGCGTGCGCGAGCCGACGGATCATGGGCAGCCAGAATCCGTTCGCCCTGCCCTCGTAGATGGCCATCGCCCGGCGATAGATGCGATCTTGCCACGCAA
>DASTEN010000516.1:0-2397 GCA_035709645.1 Sphingomonas sp. | reverse complement strand
GGATCAGACCGCTCGCGTCGTACGTCACGTTGCGATGGCCGGCCGTCGGCGTGTCGGTGATCCGCAGGATCTCGCCCGCGCCCTCGACGTCGGTTTCCAGCAGCGCGCGCGGGGTCGACAGGTCGGGCGTGCCGCCGCGGCGGAACGACCGAAGGGCCGACCAGAATCCGGCATCTTCGCTGCCCAGTCGCCACAGCGCGACATCGTCGATGCCCAGGCGCTTCAGCACCTGCAACTGGTTCCAGCTCGTGGCGGCGTCCATCATCCAGACGGTGTGGCGTTCGCCATCCTCGTCGAAGGCGAAGGCGGTGTTGCCGCTGGCGGGATCGAAGACCGGCTTGGCGTCGCTGTCGTGCGCGGCCAGCCACGCTTCCTCGATCGTCAGCGCATCGGTTTCGCGACCGTGCCAGTCGTAACCGTAGCTGCCCAGCGCGACGACCATCTTGTCGGTGCCGATCGCGCGGCGGGCGGCGGCGACCTGGCGGATGAACCAGTCCTGCGCGGCGATCGGTCCGGCGGTGCCGCCGTCGTAATGCTGGTCGTACGCCATGAAGATCACGCGGTCGGCGACCTTGGCGATGGCGCCCAGCGGCCAGGCGGCATCCTCCGCCGGGACAGTGACCGCGATCGGCGCGCCTGCCGGCATGGCGACCCGCAATTGCGCGATGAAGCGCAGATAGGCCGGCATGGCGGAGGCGGGCAGCGCTTCGAAATCGAGCACCAGGCCGCCGTTCGCCGGCTGTCTCGCGACCGCGGCGAGCTGCCGGACCAGCGTCGCCCGCGCCGCAGGATCGGCCAGCAGTGCGGCGATCCGGTCGCCCTCCCAGACGCCGTCCCTGACATTCTGCACCATCGGCAGGACCCGCGGCGCATGCGGCATGGCGGCGATCATCCGGTCGAAATGCCCGTCGGGCAGCGTGGTCAGGCGATGATCCGGGCCGACGACGTCGACCGTCGCCGGCACCACCCAGTCGAGCGCACCGACGTTGCGCCGCAGCGAGGCAAGGCTGGAATCGTCGCCCGGGACGTAGAAGCCGACCGACAGCGGCGTATTGGCGGCCGGGCGGTTTTCCTGCGGCAGCCAGCGCGCCAGTCCCTTTCGCGGCGGCGATCCGCGCATTGCCGCGGCCTTCGGCTGGGGCAGTGGCAGGGCCAGATTGCGACCGCGCGGGACCATGACCAGCGTCGTCGCGAAGACGACGCCCCCCAACAGGATCAGCCCGATCGCCATCGCCAGCAGACGCTTTGCCCAGCGGCCCCGCCGTCCGGTCGGATCGTAGAAAATCGGTTGTTGCGCCATAGATTCCCGCCAGGCCACGGCGGACATGCCCCGCCGTCGGCATCGTCGTGGCACGCGGCGGATGGCGCGCGGCTTGGCGACAGATTACGGTTTCGTCATCTGACGCGCGGCCGCGATACGCGCGACGATCAGGCGGGCGACGCCGGCATCGTCATGATGCAGGAAATGTCCGCCCGGCAGGACGATCCGCTCCGCGCGCGTGCCGGACAGGAGCGGGCACAGGCTGTCGGACTCCCTTGCGCCCTGAATGCAGGTGAGGGGCGCCCAGCCGATCGACCGGACCCCGGCGGCAGGCTCGGCATCGGGCGGGCGGCGGTAGGCCAGACCGAGCGGATCGGCGCGGAAATAGGCGGTGCGGGCCGGAACGACCAGGATGATGGCAGCAACCCGCGACTGGACGTCCGGCGGCAGGTCGGGCGCGCCGACCGCGAGCATGTCGGCGCCGAACGACTGGCCGATCAGTACGATGCGCTCGACACCCGGGATCGCCAGCGCACGGCGAATGCCGCCCAGCAGTACCGCATCGACGGCGGCGCGGGTGCGCGTCGCGCCGAATGCGCTCGGCGAACTGATGCCGATCACCGGCACGCCCGCGGCCGTCAGCGCCTGCGTCACCGGCCGCCCCATGCCGAACCGGATTCCGGCATCGCCCGATACGAACAGCGCGACGGTGCCGTCGAAGCGCCCAGTCGCGGCGAGCATCTGATACCGCTCGCCGCCCAGTAGACCCGGCGCGCAGGACAGAACCGCACAGGCCAGCGCGATGATCGTGCCGACCAGGGGCGCGCGACGGCGCAAGGATCCGGTCATGTCAGCCGGCCAGCACGAGCTGGGGGGCGGGAAGGCGGGCGCCACCGCCCTGCGGCCGCGGTACGCGCACCGCGCGCCCGGCCGCGGGGGCGTCGCCGATCAGGCGGCTGACGTCGCGCAACGCCAGCAACAGGCCGACGCCGTGCGGCCCCGCGACGTACCGCGGCTCCCAGCGCGGCGCGAACTTGTCCTTGTACGCGCGAAGCCCGCGAAAACCGTAGAGTCGCTCGCCATGGCGGAAGGCGAAGGCGGCGATCCGCGCCCAGGCCGGCGCCAGGCGGCGATCC
>DASTEN010000515.1:0-21023 GCA_035709645.1 Sphingomonas sp. | reverse complement strand
ATCGGAGTTGAACGTATGGCCGATCGTCACGACGACGAGTCCGACGAACGACAGGATCGCCAGCCACCACATGTACCAGACCATCCCGAAGCCGAGCGCCAGGGCGAGCGCCGACAGGATGACGCCGGTGCCGGTGTTGCGCGGCATGTGGATCGGCGCGAAGCCCGTCTCCGGCCGCGCAGCGTGGCGCGCCTTCATGTCGTACCAGGCGTCCAGATCATGGACGACCGGCGTCTTGGCAAAGTTGTAGGCCGGCGGCGGCGAGCTGGTCGCCCATTCCAGCGTCCGGCCGTCCCACGGATCGCCCGTCGTGTCGCGCAGCTGGTCACGCCGCAGGATGCTGACCGCGATCTGGATGATGAACGCCAGGATGCCGATGCCGATGATGAAGGCGCCGATCGCCGCAATCACGAACCATGGCTGAAGCGACGGGTCGCTGATGTGGTTCAGGCGCCGGGTCGTGCCCATCAGGCCGACGATGTAGATCGGCGTCCATGCGACCCAATAGCCGATGACCCAGCCCCAGAAGGCGATCTTGCCCCAGAACGGGTCGAGCCGGAAGCCAAATGCCTTCGGGAACCAGTAGGTCATGCCCGCGAACAGCCCGAACACCACGCCGCCGATGATCACGTTATGGAAGTGCGCGACCAGGAACAGCGAATTGTGCAGCACGAAGTCCGCCGGCGGCACCGCCAGCAGCACGCCGGTCATGCCGCCGACCGTAAAGGTCAGCAGGAACGCGACCGTCCACATCATCGGCAGTTCGTAGCGGATATCGCCCCGGTACATCGTGAACAGCCAGTTGAAGATCTTGGCGCCGGTCGGGATGGAAATGACCATCGTCGCGATGCCGAAGAAGCTGTTGACGCTGGCGCCCGACCCCATCGTGAAGAAGTGGTGCAGCCACACCAGGAACGACAGGATGGTGATGACGACGGTGGCGTAGACCATCGACGAATAACCGAACAGGCGCTTCCCTGAGAAGGTCGAGGTGATTTCGGAGAAGATACCGAACACCGGCAGGACCAGCACATAGACCTCCGGGTGGCCCCAGATCCACACCAGGTTCCAGTACATCATGGCGTTGCCGCCAAGATCGTTGGTGAAGAAGTTGGTACCGATGTAGCGGTCGAGCATCAGCATCGCGAATGCCGCGGTCAGGATCGGGAAGATCGCGACCGCCAGCACGTTCGAACACAACGCCGTCCAGCAGAACACCGGCATCTTCATCATCGACATGCCCGGCGCGCGCATCTTGATGATCGTCGTGACCATGTTGATCGCGCTGAGCGTCGTCCCGACACCCGCTATCTGTAGCGCCCACAGATAATAGTCCGGCCCCACGTCGGGCGAATTCTGCAAGTTGGACACAGGGACGTAGTTCAACCACCCCGCCCGGCTGAATTCGCCGATGAACAGCGATGCCATGACCAGTAGCGCGCCCGCGACCGTCAGCCAGAAGCTGAGGTTGTTAAGGTAGGGAAACGCCACGTCGCGCGCGCCGATCTGGAGCGGCATGACATAGTTGATGAGTCCGACGACCAGCGGGATCGCGACGAAGAAGATCATGATCGTCCCGTGCGCGGTAAAGATCTGATCGTAATGGTGCGGCGGCAGATAGCCTTCGCTGCCGTTGAACGCGATCGCCTGCTGCGTACGCATCATGATCGCGTCGGCAAAGCCGCGCAGCAGCATGATGATGCCCAGGATCATGTACATGATCCCGATCTTCTTGTGATCGACGGACGTGAACCATTCGCGCCACAGCCAGCCCCACAGCCGGTATTTGGTGACGACGAACAGCAGGCCGAGGCCGCCGAGCACGACGCCGGCGAAGGTGACGAGCAGGATAGGCTCGTGCAGCGGGAAGGACTCGAAGCCGAGACGTCCGAAGATGATCTTGGACAGGGGTTGGTCGAACATGATGGCGTTCCTAGACCGCCGCGGCGCGCGGGGCGCCGGTCCGGGCGGGGATGTCGATGCGGGACATGTCCCGATTGTTCGGATCGTTCGGGTTGGCGTTGCCCGATGGTTTGGTCGGTTGCTTGCCGCGGTTGGGCGACACGTCGATCTCGGTGCCGTCCTGGAAGATCGCGCCTTCGGGCTTCGTGCCGCCGGGCGGCTGGCTGCCGTGCATCGACGGCATCTTTCCACCATCCTGGTCGTGGCGCATCATGTCGCTCATGCACGGCGTCCCCGGGCGCACGCACCGCTGGTATACGCGGTCGAACAGGCCCGGCTGGACCTGGCCGAAGTACATCGGCGGCACCTTGTCGGTCGGCTTCTCGATCTCGAGATAGGTCGGCGTGTCGAGCGCAAGCGACGCCGACTTCACCCGGTTCACCCAGGCGTCGAAGTCGCGGTCGTCCACGCCGTACATCGTGAAGCGCATGTTCGAGAATCCGGACCCGGAATAGTTCGCCGACAGCCCTGCGAACGTGCCGGGCTTGTTCAGCACGGCATGCAGGGTACTGCGCATGCCCGGCATGGTGTAGATCATGCCGGCCAGCGTCGGGGCGTAGAAGGTGTTCATCATGTTCGACGACGTCAGGTGGAACCGCACCGGCCGATCGACGGGCAGCGCCAGTTCGTTCACTGTCGCGATGCCCTGTTCGGGATAGATGAACAGCCATTTCCAGTCGAGCGAGACGACCTGGACGTCGAGCGGCTTCACCTTGGGGTCGACCGCCTTCGTCGCCGAAATGCGGTTCACCGGGCGGAAGGGATCGAGCAGGTGGGTGCTCCACCACGTCAGCGCGCCCAGGCAGATGATGATCAGCAGCGGCGCCGACCAGATCACCAGTTCGAGCGACGTCGAATGGTGGAAATCGGGGTCGTAGGTCGCATCCTTGTTCCCCTTGCGATAGCGCCAGGCGAACACGCAGATCAGCGCCATCACCGGCACGATGATGACCAGCATCAGGGCGGTCGAGATATAGATGATGTCGCGCTGTTGCAGCGCGATATCGCCCGCCGGGTCGAGCACCTGCGTGTTGCAGGCCGCCAGCGCCGCCAGCACCGGCAGCAGGGCCGTCGCCTTCAACCGGCGCCGCGTCGCAGAGAAAGAGGTATCGGACATGATGGTGCGACTATCCTCAGGCCCGCGGTTTCCGACAGTGGACATTTTGTCCTATCCCCCACGATGCACCTAATCGGGCAATATGCGTTGTAACGGATTACCCCCCTGTGGGTTGCGGGAGCGAGTACGACCAATGAGCGCAGCGTCGATGACGATGGACCCGAACGGGCACGGTGCGGCCGACTCGACGTCGCTGGAACGCGATGCCGCCGCGATCCACGCCGATGGCCAGAAAATCGCGCCGGGTGAAATCGCGATCGGCGTGGTCATCGGCCGGACCAGCGAATTCTTCGATTTCTTCGTCTACGCCATCGCATCCGTCCTCGTATTCCCCTCGCTGATCTTCCCGTTCGTCGACAAGACCACGGGCACGCTCTACTCCTTCGCCCTCTTCGCGCTCGCCTTCATGTTCCGGCCGCTGGGGTCGGCGCTGTTCATGTGGATCGACCGCAACCACGGACGCGGCGTCAAGCTGACGATTTCGCTGTTCCTGCTGGGCGGGTCGACGATGGCGATGGCGTTCCTGCCCAGCTATGCATCGGTCGGCATCGTCGCGGCGTGGCTGCTGGCAGCGTGCCGGATCGGCCAGGGCATGGCCTTGGGCGGCGCCTGGGACGGGTTGCCATCGCTCTTGTCGCTGAATGCGCCGGAGAATCGCCGCGGCTGGTACGCGATGATCCCGCAGCTGGGCGCGCCGCTGGGCCTAATCGTCGCCGGCGGACTGTTCGCCTTCTTTCTGAGCACTTTGTCCGAAGCGGACTTTCTGAGCTGGGGCTGGCGCTACCCGTTCTTCGTCGCCTTCGCGATCAACGTCGTCGCGCTGTTCGCACGCCTGCGCCTGGTCGCGACGCCCGATTTCCAGACGCTGTTCGAAAGCCGCGAGCTCCAGCCTGCGCCCTTCTGGGAAACCGTTCGCGTCGAATGGCGGACGATCGCACTGGGATCGTTCGCGCCGCTCGCCAGCTTTGCGCTGTTCCATTTGGTGACCGTGTTCCCGCTGTCCTGGGTGACGCTCTACACCGGCGAGTCGGCGGAACGGTTCCTGGTCATCGAAATGATCGGCGCAGTCGTCTGCATTCTGGCGATGCTGGCATCGGGCGTGATCGCCGACCGCGTCGGGCGTCGCGCCGTGCTGGGCGTATCGGCCGTCCTGATCGGCGCCTACAGCGGTTTCGCGCCGCAATTGCTCAACGCCGGCGCGTTCGGCGAGATCGTCTATATGATGACCGGGTTCGCGCTGCTCGGCATCGCATTCGGCCAGTCGTCGGGCGCGGTGAACGGCCGCTTCTCCGCTGCGCGACGCTATACGGGCGCAGCCACCGTCGCCAATCTCGCCTGGCTGATCGGCGCCGGGTTCGCGCCGTTGGTCGCACTTACGCTGGCGAGCAAGGTCGGACTGTGGTCGGTCGGCGCGTACCTGCTATCGGGTGCGGTCTGCACGCTGGCGGCTTTGGCGATCAACAAGGACTGGGGCCGATCGGATCGTTGAGCCAGCGATCGCCCCGACCCTTCAGGCCAAAAGTTTCCCCCTTGCCCGCAAACTCGTTTTGACTAATAAAAGTCGCTTCGAAGAGGGGCGACAATGCGGTTTGAAGGCAAGACTGTGCTGGTCACGGCAGCAGCACAGGGGATCGGACGCGCGGCGGCCGAGCGGTTGCGCGACGAGGGGGCGAGCGTGTGGGCCGCGGATCGCGATGCCGACGCGCTGGCGGCCTTGACCGGCGTGATGCCGATCACCGTCGATCTGACCGATCCCGCCGCCATCGCCGCCCTGCCCGCGCGAACCGGCCCGGTCGACGCACTTGCCAACATCGCAGGCTTCGTCGGCGCCGGGACCATCCTGGAGTGTAGCGACGCCGACTGGGCGTTGAGCTTCGATCTGAACGTCCACGCCATGCATCACGCGATCCGCGCCTATCTGCCCGCCATGCTGGATCGGGGGCATGGGTCGATCGTCAACATGAGCAGCATCGCCAGCAGCCTGAAGGGCATTCCCAACCGCTATGCCTATGGCGCATCGAAAGCGGCGGTGATCGGCCTGACCAAGGCGGTCGCCGCCGACTTCGCCGGACGGAACGTGCGCTGCAACTGCATCTGTCCGGGTACCGTCGAAACCCCGTCGCTGCGCCAGCGCGTTACCGAGCAGGCCGCGGCGCAAGGCGTGAGCGTGGCCGATGCCGACGCCGCCTTCGTCGCGCGTCAGCCGATGGGGCGGCTCGGGCGCGCGGAGGAGATCGCCGCGCTGGTCGCCTATCTGATGAGCGACGAGGCGAGCTTCACGACAGGGGCCGTCCACGTGATCGACGGCGGCTGGGTCAACTGACGATGACGACCATCACCGGCCTGCGCACCGTCGACCTGCGTTTCCCGACCAGCCTGTCGCTCGACGGGTCGGACGCGATGAACCCCGACCCCGATTATTCGGCCGCCTATGTGGTGCTGGAAACCGACACGCCGGGGCTGGAGGGTCACGGCCTGACCTTTACGATCGGTCGCGGCAACGACATCTGCTGCACCGCGATCCACGCGATGGAGCATCTGGTTATCGGTCTGACGCTGGCAGATATCGCCGCCGATCCGGCTGCGATGTGGCGGCGGCTGACCGGCGACAGCCAGCTGCGCTGGATCGGCCCCGACAAGGGCGCGATGCATCTGGCGACCGGCGCCGTCGTCAACGCGATCTGGGATCTGTGGGCGAAAGCCGAAGGCAAGCCCGTCTGGCGGCTGGTCGCCGACATGACGCCAGAGCAGTTGGTCCGCGCGATCGACTTCCGCTACCTGACCGATGCCATCACGCCCGAACAGGCGCTGGTACTGCTGACGGAGCGCGCAGCGGGCAAGGCCGAGCGGATCGACCGGCTGATGGCAGAGGGGTATCCCTGCTACACGACGTCAGCCGGCTGGCTCGGCTATCCGGACGACAAACTGCGCCGACTGACCCGGGAAGCGGTCGATGCCGGCTTCCACCACGTCAAGCTGAAGGTCGGCCGCGACCTGGACGACGACATCCGCCGCGTCGGAATCGCGCGCGATGTGCTCGGCCCCGACCGGAAACTGATGATCGA
The DNA here is from genome assembly GCA_035709645.1 of Sphingomonas sp. Classification (GTDB taxonomy): domain Bacteria; phylum Pseudomonadota; class Alphaproteobacteria; order Sphingomonadales; family Sphingomonadaceae; genus Sphingomonas. The sequence goes on along the minus strand of DASTEN010000515.1, from coordinate 14,879 downwards.
CGCCAATCAGGTGTGGGAGGTCGGCCAGGCGATCGAATGGGTGAACGCGCTCGCCTTCGCCAATCCCTGGTTCATCGAAGAGCCGACCAGCCCCGACGACGTGCTGGGTCACAAGGCGATCCGCGACGGCATCGGCGCGGTTCAGGTCGCGACCGGCGAGATGTGCCAGAACCGCATCCTGTTCAAACAGTTCATGGCCGCCGGCGCCTGCGACGTCGTGCAACTCGATGCGTGCCGCATCGGTGGCGTGAACGAGGCGCTGGCCGTCATGCTGCTCGCCGCCCGGTTCGACCTGCCCATCTGTCCGCACGCCGGCGGCGTCGGGCTGTGCGAATATGTTCAGCATCTGTCGATGATCGACTATCTGTGCTTTTCCGGAACGATGGAAGGGCGCGTGACCGAATATGTCGATCATCTGCACGAACATTTCCTGGACCCGTGCGTGATCAGGAACGCGGCGTACATGCCGCCGACGCGTCCCGGTTATTCGATCGAGATGAAGCCCGAGACGCTGATGCAATTCCGGTTCGGCGCGTGAAGCTGGGGCTGGCGGACAAGGTCGTCATCGTCACCGGCGGCGGGTCCGGTATCGGGGCCGCGATCACCGCCGGGCTGGTCGCGGAAGGGGCGCGACCGGTCATCGTCTCGCGCTCCGAACCCAAAGCAGCGCTCGGCGAAGCGCTGTTCGTGAAAGCCGATCTGTCCGATGACGCCGCGTGCGACTGCGCGGTAGCGTCGGTGGTCGCCACCCTCGGCCGGATCGACGCTCTGGTGAACAATGCCGGCGCCAACGACGGCGTCGGGCTCGACCGCAGTCCTGCGGACTTTCGCGCGTCGCTCGACCGGAACCTGGTTCATTACTTCACGATGGCGCATCACGCCCTGCCCCACCTGCGTGCCGCACGCGGGAGCATCGTCAACATTTCGTCGAAGACCGCGGTCACCGGCCAGGGCGACACCAGCGCCTATGCCGCTGCCAAGGGCGCGCAACTGGCGCTGACCCGCGAATGGGCCGCCGCACTCAGCGCCGACGGTATCCGCGTCAACGCGGTGGTGCCCGCCGAAGTGATGACGCCGCTCTACCGCGAATGGCTCGACACCTTCGACGACCCGGAAGCCAAGCGACGTGCGATCGAAGCGCGCATTCCGCTGGGGAAGCGCATGACGACGGCGCACGAGATCGCCGATACGGTGCTGTTTCTGCTGTCGGATCGGTCCGGGCACACGACCGGCCAATGGCTGTTCGTCGATGGGGGGTACGTCCACCTGGACCGGGCGATGGATTAGGACGGGGGGCACGCCTCTCGTCCGTCATCCGCACAGGTGGGGATCAATAGTCGCTGAGCGTAGTGAGACTCACCGCGTCCAGCCAGAATTTACCCCCGCATCTGCGGGAGTGACAATGTGAAATGCGGGGAGAGGGCTTATGACCGGCAAGGCGCAGCGCTACGCACCGGCGATCATCCTGACGGTATCGCTGTTCTTCCTGTGGGGGATGGCGAACAACCTCAACGACATCCTGATCGCGCAGTTCAAGAAGGCGTTCACCCTCTCCGACTTCGAGACGAGCTTCGTCCAGCAGGCCTTTTATCTCGGCTATTTCTGCCTTGCGATTCCCGCCGCGATGGTCGTGCGGGCCAAGGGCTACAAGGCCGCGATCGTCACAGGACTGCTGCTGTATGCCGCCGGTGCCCTGCTCTTCTATCCGGCCGCGCATTTCGGCGAATACCGCTATTTCCTGGCGGCGCTGTTCGTCATCGCCTCCGGCCTCGCCTTTCTCGAGACATCGGCCAACCCGTTGATGACCGAGCTGGGCGATCCGGCGAGTGCCGCACGGCGGCTGAACTGGGCGCAGGCGGCGAACCCGGTCGGTACGCTCGCGGGCGTGCTGATCGGCAAATATTTCATCCTGTCCGAAATCGCGCATGACGATGCCGCGATCGCCGCGATGGCGCCGGCCGCGCGCGAAGCCTTCTACCGCGCGGAAACGCAGGCGGTGCAGGCGCCGTACCTGGTCATCGGGCTGGTCGTGCTGGGCTTCGCGCTCGCCGCCGCGCTGATCCGCTTTCCCGATGCGCGGGCTGACGAGGGCGAACAGGCCACCCCGCCCTTCTCCCACGTCTTCCGGCACCCGCGCCTGCTGTTCGCGGCCGTCTCGCAATTCTTCTACGTCGGGGCGCAGGTTGGATTGTGGAGCTACACCATCCGCTACGCGCAATATAACGTCGACGGCATGATCGAGCGCACTGCTGCCGACTATCTGTTCGCCAGCCTGTTGCTGTTCAGCATCGGCCGCTTCGTCGGCACCGCGCTGATGGGACGGATCGCGCCTGCCCGGCTGCTCGCTATCTTCGCCGCCGCGGCACTAACCCTGTCGGTCGGCGCAGCGCTGTTGGGCGGGATCGCGGGCCTGTACATGCTGGTCGCCGCCAGCTTCTTCCTGTCGATCCAGTTTCCGACGATCTTTGCGCTGGGCGTCGAAGGTCTGGGGCCGCTGCGCAAGGCGGGTGCGTCGCTGATCGTGATGGCGATCATCGGCGGAGCGGCGGTCACGGCGGCGATGGGGTATCTGTCCGACGTGGCCGGGATCAACACCGCAATGCTGGTCCCGGCGCTGGCGTTCGTCGTCGTGCTGGGCTTCGCCGTCGCGAGCCGCCGGGCAGGTCATGACAAGCCCGTCATGATCCATTAACATCGCAGGCGATGGCTGCGACAAAGACCCCCAAACCCGACGACGCAAAATCACCGTCCTATTCGGCGCCCGCGCTGGAGAAGGGCATCGACGTCATTGAATTGCTGGGCAGCGACCCCTCGGGGTTGTCGATCAGCGAGATGGCGACGCGGATGGGCCGGTCGATCAGCGAATTGTTTCGCGTCGTGGTCGTGCTCGATCGGCGGGGCTGGCTGCACAAGGATCCGGCCAGCGACCGCTACCGCGTGACCTACAAGCTGCTGGAGGTCGCGCACCGCGCGACGCCCACCCAGGAACTGACGCATGTCGCCGGTCCGCTGATGCATGCGCTGGCCGCCAAGGTCGAACAGTCGTGTCATCTGGTGGTCGTCAACGGATCGCAGGGGCTGGTCGTCTTGCGGCAGGAAAGCCCGGGTCAGACCGGCTTCGCGGTCCGCCTGGGGACGTCGGTCGATCTGGTATCGAGCTGTTCGGGCCACGTCCTGCTGGCCTTTGCAACCGACGCCGTGCGCGACGAGGCTCTGGCAGGGACCAAGGGCGCGGCGGCGGTGCGCGAGCGGCTCGACACGGTGCGCGCGCAGGGTTTCGAATCGATCCCCAGTGCCCGGATGGCCGGCGTTTCGGACATCAGTTGCCCGGTGTTCGGCTTCGATGGCCACGTCGTCGCTGCACTGACGATTCCATTCCTGGAAGCGATCGATGGTGCCCCGCATTGCAGCCAGACCGACGCGCTGGAGGCGTTGAAGGCGACCACGGAAGCGATCTCGACGTCGCTCGGCTGGTATGGTCGTGCGCCCGAGGATATCGTGCCGACGCTTTCGGTTGCCGCCCCCACCAGGAAGCGGCGAACCGGGTCGCACTAAGACCTCCGCGCTGCTCGATCGGCGAACGATCGTCGCGTTACGGTGCGCGTCGTTCCGGCTGCGCTTCCGCCAGGATCAGCGCGAAGCGATCGTCGGCATCGGTCCATTCGGCAACCGGCGTCCAGCCGCCGCCGCGCAGCAGCAGCCGGGCATCGCGCGGCCCGTACTTGTGGCTGTTCTCGGTATGGATCGTCTCGCCCGCCGCGATCGAGAAAGGACGCCCTTCCACGGTAAAGTCGACATCACGGACCGCCTCGAGATGCATCTCGATGCGCGCGCGATCGTCGTTCCAGATCGCACGGTGGCGGAAATCCTCGACCGGGATCGTGCCGTCGAGTTCGCGATTGATCCGGCAGAGCAGGTTCAGGTTGAACGCCGCCGTGACGCCGGCCGCATCGTCGTAAGCCGGGATGAGGATCTCCTCGCTCTTGATCCGGTCGATCCCGATCAACAGCAACGATCCTTCGCCCAACGACGCCCGCATCGAGCGCAGAAGGTCGACTGCGCCCGCCGCCAGCATATTGCCGATGGTCGATCCGGGGAAGAAACCGAGCTTCGTCAGCCCTTCGACGCCGGCCGGCAGCTTCAGCGGCTTGGTGAAATCGCCTTCCAGCGGGGCGACCGCGATGTCAGGGAATTTCTGGGCGATCACGTTGGCACTGTCCCGCAGGAAGTCGCCCGAAATGTCGATCGGAACATAGGCCGCGGGTTTGACGCACTCCAGCAGCGCCGGCGTCTTGGTCGACGATCCCGATCCGAATTCGACAACCGCACATCCCGCCGGCACATGCTGCGCCAGATCGGCGCAACTGTCGGCCAGGATCGCGATTTCGGTGCGCGTCGGATAATATTCCGGAAGCTCTGTAATCTCTTCGAACAGTTCCGAACCCCGACGATCGTAAAACCAGCGCGCAGGAATGGCGCGCGGACGCAGCGCCAGACCAGTCAGTACATCGTGGCGAAATTGCGGATCGGCGAGCGACGCCTGACCGTCCTCGATTTCCTGGCGCAGCATGTCAGAGGTCCTTTGCAAGCCGGACGCCGGTGAATTGCCAGCGCTGGTGGGGATGGAAGAAATTGCGGTAACAGGATCGCGCGTGGCCGCGCGGGGTGGCGCACGATCCGCCGCGTAGGACGAACTGCCCGTTCATGAACTTGCCGTTGTATTCTCCGACGGCGCCGTCGGCGGCGGCGAAGCCGGGATAGGGACGATAGGCACTGCCGGTCCATTCCCACACGTCGCCGAAGAAGCCGGGAGCCGATGCGGCGGGGCGGGGCTCGACCGGGCCGGCGTCATCCAGGAAATTCCCGCTGTCGGACGCGTACGGCACCGCGGCGGACTCCCATTCCGCTTCCGTCGGCAGGCGCGCGCCCGCCCAGGTCGCATAGGCATCCGCTTCGTAGAAGCTGACGTGCGTGACCGGGGCGGCGGGATCGATCGCGCGGCGTCCATCGAGCCCGAAGCGGGTCCAGACATCGTCGCGCCGTTCCCAGTAGAGCGGTGCGGCGATGCCCGCAGTCTTCACCCATGCCCAGCCGTCGCTCAGCCACAGTCGCGCGTCGGCATAGCCGCCGTCGGCGATGAACGCGGCCCATTCGCCGTTCGTCACGGTGCGGTCGGCGATCGCGTGTGCCGGCACCAACGAGCGGTGCCGCGGCCCTTCGCAATCAAACGCAAAGCCGACACCGTCGTGACCGACCTCGACGATCCGTTCGTCGCTGTCGATCCACCTGATCGGGCCGGGCATGGCGACGGGAACCTTGCGCTCCGGCTGCCAGATCGCCGGTTCGCACGGGTTGCACGAAAACAGGTGCAGGATGTCGGTCAGCAACAGTTCCTGATGCTGCTGTTCGTGATGACATCCCAGTTCGATCAGCGAGCGCGCCGCGTCGTCTAATGCCGGCCATGCCGCGATTACCGCCTGGGTGACGGCGGCGCGGTATGCCAGCACCTCGTCCAGCGACGGGCGGGTGATCATGCCGCGTCGGTCACGCGCATGGCGCGCCCCTTCCGCCTCGTAATAGCTGTTGAACAGGAAAGGAAAACGCGCGTCGAACAGCCGATAGGCCGGAACGTGATCGCGCAGGACGAAGGTTTCGAAGAACCAGGTCGTATGCGCCAGGTGCCATTTCGCCGGCGACGCATCGGGCATCGATTGAACGGTCGCGTCGGCGTCGCTCAGTTGGGCGACCAGGGCTTCGCTCAGCGTACGGACATGGCGAAACAGCTTCAAGACATCATCGGCGACCGGAGCCGCCACGGGGGCGAGAGGCATGTCAACCCTTCCGCCGCAGGGCGACCGCCAGAGCGGCGATCGGGATTATCTACCCCCGGGCACCCACAGAACGTCGGCACGCCCCTTTTGGTTCACGTAGCGTCCGGCAACGAACAGATAATCCGACAATCGATTGATATAGGCGCGCGCAGGCACGCCGACGTCGACCGCATCCGCCATCGCCACCACCGCCCGTTCGGTACGGCGGACGATCGCGCGGGCCAGGTGCAGATGCGCCGCTGCCGCGCAGCCGCCCGGCAGGATGAAACTGGTCAGCGGTTCGAGATCGGCGTTGAGCGCGTCGATCGCCTGTTCGAGCCGTTCGACCTGTGCTGCCGTCACCCGCAACGCGCCGGGAATGTCCCCGGACGTCGCCAGATCGGCCCCCAGATCGAACAGATCATTCTGCACCCGCGCCAGTTCGTCCGCGACAGGGCCGGTGTCTAACGCGGTGCGCGCGACGCCGATTGCCGAATTCGCCTCGTCCACGTCGCCGATAGCTTCCATCCGCACATCGGACTTCGACACGCGGCTGCCATCGACCAATCCGGTCGTCCCGGCGTCGCCGGTGCGGGTATAGATGCGGTTGAGCTTCACCATGGCCTCACGCTCCAGACCGGGTGGATCCGAAACCCGACAATCGCCGGGCGCGTGCGCCAGGCACTCAGGTCCGACCAGCCGCGAACAGGATGACCACGACGATCAGGATCGCCAGCGCCTGAAAGAAGACGCGGAATTGCATCATCTTGTTCGATTTGACCTGGGACGCGGTCGGACCATCCGGTCCGGCCTTCAATTCCTCTTCCGTCGTCTTCAGGAAAACGACGATACCGCGGATCAGCGCGACGAGCGTGGCGATCATCGCCGCGATCAGGGCCAGGGCGAGAAAGATGTTCATGGCGACGTATCTAGGGTGCCGCAGGCGGGATTGAAAGGCACCCGGAGAGCAGATCGCGTACCAAGGCCGGTCCGTCCGCTCCGCCCGCACGCAATGCCGCCAAGGTCGGCGCACCGTTGCGCTTGGCCAGGCGTTCGCCGGCGCCATCGGTCAGCAGCGGATGATGGCGATAGTCGGGCGTCGGCAGGCCGAGCAGCGCCTGCAACAGTCGGTGGACATGCGTGCTCTCGAACAGGTCGACGCCGCGAACGACATGCGTCACGCCCTGCGCCGCGTCATCCACCGTGACGGCCAGGTGATAGCTGGCGGGTGCGTCCTTGCGGGCAAGGACGACGTCGCCCTGGATCGCCGGGTCGGCACGGACCCAGCCGGCGGTTTCGTCATGCCACCACAAAGCATCTTGAGCGTCGGGAGGGGGGCCTTGTGGGGCAAGTTGGAGCGCCGACGTCATGGGCGACACATCGCGCGGCCAACCCGCTACACCATCGTTTTCCCGCAGGAGCGCGAGGGCCTTGCCCATATCCAACCGCCAGCAATGCGGCAGGGCGGGGTCGACATCGCGCGTCCGGCAGGTCCCCGGATAAAGCGCCCCCGCGGACCCATGGGGCGCGGACAGGCTGGCAGCGATATCGGAACGCGTGCAGGTGCAGCGGTAGAGCAGCCCCATCCGCCGCAGCCGTTCGAGCGCAGCATCGTAGAGCGCCAAACGCTGCGACTGCCGCACCACCGGCCCGTCCCAGTCGAGCCCGAGCCACGCCAGATCCTCGACAATCCCCGCGACATGCTCCTCGCGGCTGCGGGTGCCGTCGATATCCTCGATCCGCAACACGAAGCGCCCGGACCGCTCGCGCGCGAACCGATGTGCCAGCGCTGCCGACCACGCATGACCCACATGCAGACGCCCGGTCGGGCTGGGTGCGAAACGGGTGACGACGGGCAGGTCCATCGCGCACAGATGGCGGCCGGCCCGCGGCTTGTCGATGGCGCACCGGCCGATTACGCTGCCGCCATGATCCGCGCCCCTATTTCGCTCGCCCTGACGCTCGCCCTGCTGCCGGAGGCCGCGCTGGCCCAGGCAGCACCGAAACCGGGCGCGACCAAAACCTTCGGCGACTGGGCGGTCGGCTGCGACAACGGCTTGCGCTGCACGATGTTGTCGCTGACGCCCGAGGACGCCGAACGCGGCGAAACCAGTCTGCGGGTGATGCGTGACGCCGGGCCCGCCGGTGGGTGGCGCGTCACGGTACAACCCGACGACGAACGCCCGCGCGGGCTGGCGATCGACGGCCGGCGTGTCGGGGGTGCTCAGCTCGACTATCGCGACTCGGCGGCGGCGGCGATCGTGGCGGCGTTGGTCGACGGGCGGGCGATGCAGGTGCTGACGCCGGCTGGAAAAACCCAATCCGCGATCAGCCTGAAGGGCGCGTCGGCGGCGCTGCGCTATATCGATGCGCAACAGGGCCGTGTCGGCACGCGTGGTGCGGCGGTCGCAAAGGGCGCCGCGCCGGACACGCGCGTGCCAGTGCCCCCGCCCCTGCCGGTGATCGTCGCCCCCGCACCCGACGGCGTCGCGGCCAGGCCGACCGACGCGCAGATCCGGCAGATGCAGAAGATCGGCCAGTGCGACGCCACCGACTTCGGCGGGGATGCCACGCCTGTGCCCCATGCGGTCGGCAACGGGACGACCCTGATCTTCGTGCCGTGTTCATCCGGCGCCTACAATCTGTCGGTCGCCGTCTTCACGCTGAAGGGCGGCCGGATCGCGCCGGCGCGCGCCGACGTGGCGACCGGGTTCGGCGAAGGAGGCGCACCCTCGGCACCCGCGTCGCTCGTCAACGCCGATGTCACCAAAGGCGTGATCAACAGCTACGCCAAGGGGCGCGGGGTGGGCGATTGCGGAACGTCGCAGAGCTTCGTCTGGGACGGTACGAGGCTGCGTCTGACCGAGATGGCGGTCATGGACGAATGCCGCGGCAACACCGATCTGATCACCACCTGGCGCGCCACGGTGCGCTGGCGTTAGGGCGGTTTCCGACCGATCTGCACCATCTTGATTGCGTGAGGAAGGCGGCCGGCGACGATCAGCACGCAGCAGGGGGGTGGTCTGCCCCTGCAAGCGGCGGGATGACGTCCAGCAGCCTTCCTGACGCAACCCCTCAGAGGCGGGCCTATTTGGGACCACCGTCGATGATCGCCTGGACGATCGTCCCGCGCTTCATCCCCCATGGCACATTGCCCTGCCCCGAATAGGCGCCGCGCAGTATGCCGCGGTCGGTTTCGGTCAGCGTCCTCGGCACGTCCGTCCCCGCGCCGGGTGCGAAGACGGCCAGGATCGTCCGCCCCTGCCCTTTCCGCCCCGGTCGCGCATCGACCAGCGCACGCATCGCGGCGTAATCGGCGATCTGATCGGTATCGCGCGTCGCCGCCGCCGCGCTGTCGATGATCACGACCGCGCTGACGATATCGCGGCGGAAGCCCTGCACGATCCTGCTCGATCCCTGCACCGACAACGTCGGCGGCTCACCCGGGTTACCGGGCTGCGACCGATCGCCGTCGCGGCTGCGGATTTCGCTTTCGACCCAGCCCCGCGCAGAGCCGGGTTCGTCCCGGATGCGGCGATAGTCGGCGAGCGACTGCGACGCGAGAACGCCGGCGCGCCGCTTCAGGATCGTCTCCACCATCGTCCGGCTGTTCGGGGTGACGATCACCAGCAGGTTGGGGTTGCACCCCGGTTCGCCGACCTTCAGCCCCAGATCGTCGACGATCACGCCGATGCGATCGACCACAGCCTGTCCGCTTTTGGTCGACAGGCCGACCACCCCGGGACAGACCGGATCGGTGAACCGCGCGACCGGCTGGTCCATCCACAGCGGCGGCAGGATCGCATCGACCTGGCGGCCGATCGCCTTCGCCGCCTTTTCCCGTTCGGCGGTGACGACGATGTCCTGCTGCGGTGCCAGGAGCGCGAGGAGCAGGGTCAGCATCAGCGCGGCCGGCTGAACGCGCCGATGCCGGCGATCGCGAGTTTGGCCGCCGGCACCGCGGTCGCGCCGAAGCTCAAGCGCAGGAAGCGGATCGGGCGCGCGCCGCCGTCGAAATTCAGCCGCTGGGTCGACAGCGCATAGGCGATGTTGGGTAATTCGCCACCGCCCGCCGGCTGCCAGACACGTCCGTCGCGGCTGACCTCGGCCAGATACCCCTTGGGCGGCGCGGCGCCGGTCATGACCTGACGCGACGGCGTCAGGCTGAAGCCGGCGACCGACTGTTCCGCACCCAGATCGATGGTGACGCTGACCGGCCTGGCGACAGTCGGCGCAGGCGTGACCCAGATCGTCTTCGCATCATTGTCGAGCAGTGTCGCCGCATCGGGCGCGGTCGCGGTCACGATGCGCCAGCCCGCGGTCGACAACACCGTCGGATCGCTGGAGACGATCGCCGGCACCGGCACCGGCGCGACCGAGCGGAACAGCGAGACTTCGCTGATCGCGGGACACGCCGTGCCCTCGATGATCCGCAGCTGTACGCGGCGCGCTGTGATGGGCTTGGACAGCCGGATGATGCGCTGAGCCGAGATGCATTCGTGCACCGCGAGTTGCTGCCACGTGCCCCCGACCTCGGCATCGACCGCGAACTTCGTGACCCGGATGCCGAGCGGCAGGTATTCGCGGATGCGGATCAGGTCGAACGGACGCCCCGGCGGCAGGTCGAGCACCAGGCTGGCGGTCGTCACCTCGTCGGGCGTGGTCCAGTACGTCTCGCGATTCCCGTCGATCACCTTGGTCGCAGCGAAGGCAGGCCCGCGCTCGCTGCTGGCATGGGCGACTGCGCCCGTCGTCAGATCGGTCGCGAAACTCGCGCGGATGGCGTCGCCGAAGCTTTTCAGGATTTTCGCATCCTGGTCCGGAATGCGCCCGCGGCGGTCGGGCGGCAGGTTGAGGTGCATGTTGGTGCCGCGCGCGACCGAGGTGTCGAAATAGCGCACCAGATTTTCCGGCGACCGGACCTTCGAATCCTCGTCCGAATGGTAGAACCAGCCCGGGCGGATCGAGGTGTTGGTTTCCGCCGGCCACCACAGCGCCCCGCCGCGGACGCCCGAATTCCCCTCCGCCTGGACATAGGGATGATTCGGCATCGTCGGCCAGCACGGATCGCCGGCGATCCCGTCTTCGTTGCCCACCCAGCGAATGTCGGCGCCCAACGGATCGAAGGTGCAGGCCATCGGCTGATACTGGTGGACCAGCGCGATCATGCTCGGCCAATCATAATAGGCCGGCGCATCGATCCGCCGCGTCTGGCGCGCGCCGCCGTAATAGCCATCGCCGCCGTTCGCTCCGTCGAACCAGAATTCGAACAACTCGCCATAGCGCGTGCAAAGCTCGACGATCTGCTTGCGGAAATAGTCGATATAGGCGGGGCGGCCGTATTCGGGATGATTGCGGTCCCAAGGCGACAGATAGACGCCGAACAGCAGCCCGGCGCGTCGCGCGGCCTGTTCCAGTTCGCCGACGATGTCGCCTTTGCCGCCCTTGTACGGCGAATTGCGGATACAGTGTTCGGTCAGCATCGTCGGCCACAGGCAGAAGCCGTCGTGGTGTTTCGCGGTCAGGATGATGCCGCGCATGTTCGCCGACTTCGCCGCCGCGACGATCTGGTCGGGGTCGAAATCGGACGGATTGAACAGCGCCGGGCTTTCGTCGCCATAGCCCCATTCCTTGTCGGTGAAGGTGTTGATCGAAAAATGGATGAAGGCGTATTGCTCGTGGGCGTGCCAGGCGAGCTGGCGCTTCGACGGCGTCGCACCCCAGGGCCGGGGGACGCCGGTCTGCGCGCGGACCGAGAGCGCAGGGATTGCGCTCGCGGCCAGGCTTGAGGCGATCAAGGTGCGGCGGTCGAGCGTCATTGTGCGTCCTTCAGAGCGTGATGACATGCTGTTGATCCATCGAGACGGAGCCGAAGTTTGTTCGTGGATAGGAGCGAGAATGGAGCGGAGCGCTGCCCCCGTGACTGACGAGGGACGACACCGCGGACGAAATTAGGCCCGCCGCAGAGCGGTTGCCCTGGAGCCGTCCGCCGGACGTCGTCGCAACGCTTGCCCGGGCCACCAGTCTGCGCTGCGCATCGCTCCTCGCCGACGAACGGCTCAGGGCAATCTCGTTGGATCAAAGCCAAGTCATCACGCTCCAAGGGAATAAGCCAAGTTTCGGCGATCTGCGCGCCGCGCCCGCTGCCGCCCATCCCCGGCGGGCGGGTGAAGGCGAGCTCGAGCGTGCCGTCGGCGGTGGCGGCGGGGGGAATGGCGAACTCCGCCGTTTCCGGATTGCTGCGGCGCAGGCGGGCCGGGTGGATTTCGTACGCGCCGTCGGCGACCAGGCGGATGGGGAGCGTATAGTCCTCGCCCGCGTAAGTGACGGCGATCCGGTAGTGGCGCTTTGCGTCGAGCCCGGTGTAGCGCAGGCGCAAGGGCGCATCGTACAGCGCCTCGGCATAGGTCAGCTGCGCCATCCGCCATGCGTCCGCCATCGTGCGGTCGGCGATGCCATCGATCGCCGCGCCGAACATCGCGGGGTCGTTCACGCCGTTGGTACCGCGAACCAGATGCGGTTCGGCCTGCGGGTTGCCGAGGTCGTCGTACAGCGCCCCCTCCGCCTTGCGGCTGCGATCGGGGCCGAGGTCGGCGAGCGGCGTGTCGGCGCGGTCGAGGTTGGCGCCACGTTCGATGTGCGAGGCGCCGAATTTCTTCACGCTCAGCTGCAATCGCACGGTGGCGAACAGCCGCGCGGCGAAGTCGTCGAGCCGCTGGCGCAGGGCCACGATCCGCGCCCCTTCGGGCTGGCCCGCCCGGCCCGCGATCGTGCGATGCCGGACCAGCGCATCGTACACCGCGCGATACCGCAGGCTATCCAGCCGCCAGTCCGCCCCCCGCCCCGGCCGGATCGCATCGACGGCGGCTAGGGTCGCGTCGATGCCCGCGTTTGCCGCCGGATCGCCGACCCAATTCGCCTCCAGTCGCGCCGGGATCGCCGCAGCGCGCGCATCGCCGACGAACATCCGCGCATAGTCCGCCGCAGCGTCGCGCGCATCGCCGCCCCAGCCGAACCGCAACCACAGCAGCTGATTGAAATCGTCCGCCACCCCTTCCGAATAGGTAATGAAGCCGGTGTGCTGCCCCGCGAAATGCCGCCAGATGCCCATCTGCGCTGCCGGTTGCGGATTGATCGGCTCGCGGCCCTGCGTCAGCGCGAACTCGGGCGCCCATTCGGGAATCGGGAACTGCGCGTGCATCGAATGCGCGATGTCGGGATAGAGTAGCAGCCGGTAGCAGACCGGAATGCGCCGGCGCTGCACCGCCACGGGATCGCGCGTCTGCGGCCCCGCGAACACGCCGGTCAGCCAGGCCGGCTGCTTCGCCAGTTCGGCGTAGAACCCCTCCAGCCCCGCGGCATCGAACCCTTGCGTCGACAACCAGACCGTCGCTTGGCGGTTACGCCGCCGCACGACCTGCGCGGCCGCGGCGACCAGCGGGAACAGCCGCGGCGGGGCGGTGTGGCCCGGATCGCCGCCGGGAACGTAGAAATCATCGACCCTCGGCAGATCGCCGAGCAGCGCATCGAGCCTCGCGGTTTCCTTCGCGACTGCTGCGGCATCGTCATAGTCGCCCAGCATAGGGTAATAGAGCGCGAACCGCAGCCCCAGACGGTGCGCCGCCTCGCCGATCGCGCGCAGCGTCGGGATCGGCGGCTGCGGAAACAGCCGGCTGTTCGGTGCATCGTCGCTGACCGGTGCGATCACCTGCACGCCGCTTGCGCCCCACAGCGCCAGATCCTCGATGCGCCGCTCGAACATGGGAATCGTCCAGGCGTCGAAGCTGTTGTTCTTTGCGCGGTAGCCAATTTGCGTCATCCGAACGTCGGTCCCGGGTGCCGCCGACAGACGGCGTGGGATCGCGACGACGGCATGGCCGGGCGAGACGTTGGCCTTGCGCAACAACCAGCCCGCGCCCTGCACCAGCCCCAGCGTGTCGCGTGCGCTGACCTCCGTCCCCTTCGCCGCTTCCCGGATGACGAATCCCGGCGCGTCGCCAGCGATCGTGAAGCGGATCGGCGCGATCGTCGCATCGCATGTCGCGACACCCGTTCCCTCCGCCAGCCGTCGCACGAGCAACGGGGCGGCGACGGCATCGCCCGTCACGCACGCCCGCGCGATGTCGCGGGCATGCGCCGGCATCGCCGCCACCAGCGCCAGGCCGAGCAGCGCAAGCCTCATCCCGGTCGGCGGCCGTTCGATGGCGGGCGATCGACCGGCGCCCGGCCGAAGTCGCGATTGGGCGTCGCGCTCATCGTGAAGCGTAGGCGCCCGCCGCGGATCAGCTCGGTGTGCGAGATCCAGCTCTTGGTCCACGGCCGGCCGTTCCATTCGACCGCGGTCACATAGGGCGTGTCCGGGCGATTGCCGGGCGCCTCGATCACAAGCCGCTTGCCCGTCCCCACGCGCAGTTCCGCCCGTTCGAACAGCGGGGATCCGAAGACATAGACCGCCTCGACCGGATCGACAGGGTAGAAGCCGAGGGCGGACAGCACAAACCAGGCACTCATCTGCCCGCAATCGTCATTGCCGATGATGCCGTCGGGGTCGTTCTTGTACATCTCGACGCACAGGCGGCGGACCATATCCTGCGTCTTCCACGGGGCTCCGACGTAGGCATAGAGGTATGGCACATGCTGGTCGGGTTCGTTGCCGTGGGCATATTGACCGACCAAGCCGGAGATGTCGGGCGGCGCATTGTCGGGCAGCGTGGAGGGCGCGTTGAACAGCGCGTCGACCTTGGCTTCGAACACCGCATCGCCGCCGAAATGTTCGATCTGGCCGTAAATGTCGTGCTGGTTCAGGAACGTCGCCTGCCAGCCGTTGGCCTCCGTATAATCGCGCCACCAGGGCTTGGGCATGTGGCCCAGCTGGATCGGATCGTACGGCGTCCACCAGGTGCCGTTGGCGAACCGGGGCCGCGCGAAGCCGATCGAGGCGTCGAGCACGTTCTTCCAATTGCCCGACCGCTTGAACAGCCGGTCGGCATCGGCCCCCTGCCCGATCGCCCGCGCGATATGCGCCGACGCCCAGTCGTCATAGGCATATTCCTGCGTGCGGCTGACGCT
>DASTEN010000514.1:0-5195 GCA_035709645.1 Sphingomonas sp. | reverse complement strand
GGTCGGCGCCATCAGCGCGTCGATCATACGCACGTCATGGTCGAAGGTGGCGGGGCGATCGAGCTTCCAGCCCTTGTCCGCGGCGAGGCGGCGGACGAGGCTGAAGCCGTTCGAATGGACGCCCGACGAAGCGAGGCCCAGGATCACATCGCCGTCGGCCACGCGGTCGCCGGTCAGCAACTCGTCGCGTTCGACCGCGCCGACGCAGAAGCCGGCAAGATCATAGTCGCCATCGGCATACATGCCCGGCATTTCCGCGGTCTCGCCGCCGATCAGCGCGCAGCCGGCCTGGCGGCACCCCTCGGCAATGCCGGCGATCACACGTTCGGCGACCGCGTTGTCAAGCTTTCCGCTTGCGTAATAATCGAGGAAGAACAGCGGTTCGGCGCCCTGAACGATCAGATCGTTGGCGCACATCGCGACCAGGTCGATGCCGACGCCGTCATGCGCGTCGTGTTCGATCGCCAGCTTCAGCTTGGTACCGACCCCGTCGTTCGCCGCCACCAACAGCGGATCCCGGAACCCGGCGGCTTTCGGATCGAACACGCCGCCGAATCCGCCGAGCGCGGCGTCGGCCCCGGGACGGCGAGTGGATTTGGCCAGCGGCGCGATGGCGCGGACCAGCGCGTTGCCCGCAGCGATCGAGACGCCGGCCTGTTCGTAGGTATAGCTTTCGGTCATCGCGCAGCTCCGCCTTCCGTTCGTTTCGAGTAGCCGTCGAGCTTCGTCGAGACAGCGCAATCGAGGAATCTGCCTCGATACGGGCTCTCGACTCCGCTTGATCCCTACTCGACACGAACGGGCAGGGAGGGCGTGTCGCGCGTCCCCGTAACGACAAGCCGCTTGGATTTCCACGCCCGCTTCGCCAAAAGGCGGCGGAGATGACATTCCGCCGTATCCCCCGCGCCCTGGAAATCGGGCTGGCGGCAGCTTTGCTGGCCGGTGCCGGCTATGTCTCCGCGCAGATAGAGGGCGAGGATCGCGGCGCCGCGCCGATCGACAGCTCGGGCGACTTCGAAGTCGGCGGGATCGCTGTCGATACCAGCGGCAAGACGGCGGAGGCCGCCCGGCTGGCGGGATGGCGGATCGCGCAGCGCAAGGCATGGACCGTGCTGAGCCAGCGCCTGACCGGCGCCAACGGCAGCCTGCCCGATGGCGCGCTCGATTCGATCGTGACGGGGATCGTCGTCGAAAACGAACAGATCGGCCCCGGCCGCTACATCGCGCGGCTGGGCGTGCTGTTCGACCGGGCGCGCGCCGGGCAGATCCTGGGCGTCGCGACGACCTTTACCCGCTCGCCGCCGATGCTGGTCGTGCCCGTTATGTGGTCGGGCGGCTCGGGGCAGGTGTTCGAACGCACCACGCCGTGGCAGCAGGCCTGGGCCCGCTATCGCACCGGCAACAGCGTCATCGATTACGTGCGGCCGGTCGGGACCGGGTCCGATCCGCTGCTGCTGAACCTGGGCCAGACCGGCCGGCGCGGTCGCGGCTGGTGGCGCACCGTGCTCGACCAATATGGCGCAAGCGACGTCGTGATGCCCGAGGCGCGGCTGTACCGCCAATATCCAGGCGGACCGATCATCGGCGTGTTCACCGCATTCCACGGTCCGGATCGCCAACCGCTGGCGCGCTTCACGCTGCGTGCGCCGAACGCCGACGGGCTGAACGCGTTGCTCGATGCCGGCGTCGCGCGCCTGGACGAGGCTTATCAGAGCGCATCGCGCGGCGGCGGCCTGAACCCCGATGCGATGCTGGCACCGCCACCCAAGCCGGTCGAAACGCCCATCCCAACGCCGACACCGACCATCGGCGTCGACCCGATCGGCGACATCATCGCAGCGACCGGTGGGCAGGCGTTCCAGGTTCAGTTCGACACGCCATCGGTCGGCGCGGTCAGCAGCGGCGAAGCAGCGCTGCGTGGTATCCCTGGCGTATCGTCGGCCACGACGGCCAGCCTGGCGCTGGGCGGGGTTTCGGTGATGCGCGTGGTCTATGCCGGGGACGCCGCCGGCCTGCGCGCCGCGCTGGAAGCGCGCGGCTGGACCGTGCAGGAAGGCGGGGGAACGCTGCGCATTCGTCGGGCAGCGGCACCGAACGCACCTTTGGCCGTCCCGTCGCCGGAGGGGTGATGCAGCAGCTCGACCTGCCGCTGCCCAAGCCGGTGAGTATGCGGGCGGAGGAATTCCTGGTCGGGCCGTCCAACGCCCAGGCCGTCCACGCGATCGAACATTGGGGCACCTGGCCGGTGATGACCGCGCTGCTGGTCGGCCCGCGCAAATCGGGACGCAGCCTGCTGGCGCGTGCTTTCCTGGCAAAATCCGGCGGCACCGTGATCGACGATGCCCATCGGTCGAGCGAATCCGAGCTGTTTCACGCCTGGAACCGCGCTCAGGCAGATCATCGTCCGCAATTGCTGGTCGCCGATCATACGCCACCCGCCTGGTCGATCCGCCTGCCCGACCTGAAGTCGCGGATCGCGGCATCGCCCCAGCTGGTGATCGATCACCCGGACGACGCGCTGGTCGGCGACCTGCTGCGCTATCTCTTCGAACGGCGCGAACTGGACGTCCGCGACGACGTGATCGCCTGGCTCGACCGGCGGCTGGAGCGAACGCATCTCGCGGTGCTGCGCGCCGTCGAGCGGATCGAGGAAGAGGCCGATCGCCGCCGTGTCCGGCGCCTGTCGATCCCGCTGGCGCGCGCCGCGCTGGGGCAGGGGGGCTTTATCATCGATCCGTCACATGATGATGTCAGGGCGGTCGGATGACTCCCCCAGAAGCCACGCCACCGTCTTCGTCGCCCGTTACGCCCGAGCCGGCGCGGCCCGATGCCGAGAGCCGGTATTTCAATCGCGAACTGTCGTGGCTGGCCTTCAACCGCCGGGTGATCGAGGAAGCCTGCAACGCCGCGCATCCGCTGCTCGAACGGTTGCGGTTCCTGTCGATTTCCGGATCGAACCTCGACGAATTCTTCATGACGCGCGTGGCGGGGCTGATCGGCCAGCAAATCCGCGGGGTCGAACAGCGATCGGCCGACGGACGCACGCCCAAACAGCAACTGGCCGCCATCGTCGAGGTCGGCGACGCGCTGGTCGATTCGCAACAGGGCGTCTGGCGTGATCTGGCAGAGGCGCTGGCCGAACAGGGCATCCGCATCGTCGATGGTGCGCCTCTGGACGCGGACAGCGAAGCCTGGTTGGCGACGCACTTTCGCGAACAGCTCTTCCCGATCCTGACGCCCCAGGCGCTCGACCCCGCGCACCCGTTCCCGTTCATCCCGAACGGCGGGCTGAGCGTGATCTTCGACCTGGTCCGCCTGTCGGACCGCGAGCCGATTCGCGAGCTGATCCTGCTGCCGGCCGGCCTGTCGCGCTTCGTACGGCTGCCGGGCGACGACTTCCGCTTCCTGACGATCGAGGATGTGATCAAGCGGTTTTCCGGCCAGCTTTTCCCCGGATATGACGTCAAGGCGTCGGCCGCGTTCCGCATCCTGCGCGACAGCGACATCGAACTGGAGGAAGAGGCCGAGGACCTGGTTCTGTACTTCCGCAGCGCGATCAAGCGCCGGCGACGCGGGCGCGTCATCCGGCTGGAGATGGAAAGCGGGATCGAACCCGAACTGGAACAGGTGCTGAAGGAAGAACTGGGCGGCGCGCGAGCGCTGCTGACCGAAATCGGTGGGTTCTTAGGGATTGGCGACCTGTCAAGCCTGGTCGAGATCGAACGACCGGACCTGCGCTTTCCCCCCTATGTCGCACGCTTTCCCGAACGCATCCGCGAATTCGGCGGCGATTGCTTCGCGGCGATCCGGGCGAAGGACATCATCGTCCATCACCCGTACGAAAGCTTCGACGTCGTCCTGGAATTCCTGAAGCAGGCCGCAGCCGACCCGGATGTGGTGGCGATCAAGCAGACGCTGTACCGCGCCGGCAAGCAGTCGGCGGTGGTCAACGCGCTGATCGCCGCGGCGGAGGCCGGCAAATCGGTCACCGCGGTCATCGAATTGAAGGCGCGGTTCGATGAGGAGCAGAATTTGCTCTGGGCCTCCGCGCTCGAACGTGCGGGCGTGCAGGTGGTCTACGGCTTCATCGACTGGAAAACGCACGCCAAGATATCGATGGTCGTGCGGCGGGAGGGGGCCGGTTTCCGGACCTATTGCCACTTCGGGACGGGCAACTACCACCCGGTGACCGCGCGGATCTACACCGACCTCAGCTTCTTCACCGCCGACCCGCGGCTGGGACGCGATGCGGCGGCGGTGTTCAACTACATCACCGGCTACGTCGAACCCGATTCGCTCGAACTGCTCAACATCTCGCCGCGCGATCTGCGGCGGGAATTGTCGACGCTGATCGATGCCGAAATCGGGCATGCGCTGGCGGGACGCCCTGCGGCGATCTGGGCCAAGATGAACTCGCTGGTCGACCCCGCGATCATCGAGAAACTGTATGAGGCGTCGAACGCCGGTGTCGAAATCGACCTGATCGTCCGCGGCATCTGCTGCCTGCGTCCGGGCGTGCCCGAGATGTCGTCGCGCATCCGCGTACGCTCGATCGTCGGCCGGTTCCTGGAACACAGCCGTATCTGGGCGTTCGCCAACGGCAAGGACCTGCCCAACGACGGGGCGAAGGTATTCCTGTCGTCGGCCGACTGGATGCCGCGCAACTTCGACCGCCGCGTCGAGTTCATGTTGCCGGTGCTGAACGAAACCGTCCATGATCAGGTGCTCGACCAAGTGATGGTCGCCAATCTCCTCGACAGCGAACAAAGCTGGGACCTGCAGCCCAACGGCCGCTACGTCCGCGTGACGCCGGGCGCGAAACCGTTCAACCTTCACCATTATTTCATGACCAACCCCTCTCTGTCGGGGCGGGGCGAGGGGAAGTCGCGTCGGGGAACGGTGCCGACGCTGTCGCTGGCGCGCCGCGGGCGCGGCCCGCAATGAGCACGCCGCGGCGCCTGGCGATCATCGACATCGGATCGAATTCGATTCGGCTGGTCGTGTATCAGGGCGCGCGGCGGGTGCCGGCCCCGATCTTCAATGAAAAGGTCATGGCCGGTCTCGGCCGATCGCTGTCGGAAACCGGCGCGATCGATGCCGAGGCCTTCGAACTGGCCAAGACGGGGCTGGCACGGTTCGCCTGGCTCGTCCGCGAAATGCATGTCGACGACGTCCGCACCGTCGCCACCGCCGCG
>DASTEN010000513.1:0-3267 GCA_035709645.1 Sphingomonas sp. | reverse complement strand
ACGCGGCGGGCGTGGAAGAACAGCGCCTTATCCGCGACGCCGTCCCACAAATCCTTTGCCGCGACCTTGGCGACGGCGACCGCGGTCTGCCAGCCGTTGCGGCCCTCGGCCGACGGCACGGTGCCGCCGCGGACGAACGAGAACTGGCCGGCCTGGGTCAGCACGCCGCAGATCGATTTCGGAAAACGGCCCGACTTGGTGCGGTTGATGATCGTCTTCGCCACCGCGAGCTGTCCGGCAAGCGGCTCACCCTTCGATTCGAAGAACACGCCGGCGGCCAGGCAACGCAGTTCACCGTCGTCCAGCGCGGCCGACTGATCGGCGACGGCGTCGGCCAGGCTGTCATAACCATCGTCCTGATCGTCGGTGTCCTGAACGATGGCGGGGGTGGCGGCGGGAAGCGACTGAACCGTCTGCAGGACGGCAGGCTGGAATTTGGCTTGGGGGGCGGCGGCCTGCTCGGCTTCCGGCGCGGTCGGCGTCATCGGAACCTGGGGCATCGCCAGAGCATTGATCGTCGAGACATGCGCGGACGGAACTTCCTGCGCGAAACCCGGCGTGGTGGTGCCTAGCAGAAGACCGGCACACAAAGTAACGGCCGCAGCGGATGCGGCACGGGCGAACAGTGACATTCAACTTCGATATTATGCGGTTGGTACGCGAGACGGCGTGGGCGGGGCGGTGTGCTTCACCTGTCCCGATGCCGTCGCGGGTAATCCCCCCGACTGCGTAACCGATCGGGATCGCACCCCGCGCGGCACAACGCGAACTTTAGGAGGCCCGCCTTTCGGTCACCCGGCGTTCAGAGTCAATTCGACGCGATCGTTTCAGCGGCGAACCGTTCGGCTGCTGCGATATCCAGTTCGACCACCCACAGATCCGGATCGCTTTTGCGCCGCCGCCGCCAATATTCCTCCACATCTTGGGGTTCGCCGTCGATCGGACCACAACGGGTGAGTCCCACCCCGGAAAGGTCGCGTTCCCAGCAGGCGGGATCGCGCCCGCGCTCCAGCGCGACGATCAGGATCGCTCCCGACATCGCATCGCCCTTCGCCAGCACCATCGCCGACCCGCCCGCATCGTGCACGCGGCGGATCAATGCCCTCACGCGGAAGTCGCTCGTCAGCCGCGGCGTCACGTCGCGGTACTGCGATAGCCGTCCAGCCCGGCGAGCGGGATGCGCGATTTCATGAATGTGCCGGTCCCGCGGGCTACCTCTTCGCCGCTGGCATCGATCATGCGCGCTTCCGCGATCAGCACGCGGCGATGCCCACTGACCCAGCGCCCTTCCGCCGTGACCGCGCCGGGGCCGAGCGGCCGGGTGAACAGCAGGTTGAATGCGGTCGTCAGCAGGAAGCGATCGGTGACCAGACTGTTCGCGGCATAGAAGGCGGCGTCGTCGAGCATCTTGAAATAGGCGGTGCCGTGGACCGCGCCCGCCGCGTGGAAATGTCGTTCGTCGAGCGTGAACGCAATTCGGCTGACCCCGGCCGCTGGAATCGTCAGCTGCGATTCGAACAGCGCGTTGATCGGCGCTGCGGCATACAGCAATTCGAGCGAGCGGAAATGCGCCTGCGCGCCCGACGGCACGCCGTCAGGCGGCGTCACGCGTCTCTGCCGCGGTCAGGAGGGCATAGAGCGCGTCGCGCGAGCCGGCGCCGCGCAGCTTTTCGGCAAACGGCCGATCGCGCAGGCGGCGCGACACCCGCGCCAGCGCCTTCAGATGGTCCGCCCCCGCCTCGGGCGGGGACACCATCATGAAGACCAGGTCGACCGGCAGCGAATCGACCGCGTCGAATTCGATGGGTCGGGAAAGGCGGACGAACACGCCGCGCACCGCCTCCAGCCCCGCTATCCGCGCGTGGGGCACCGCGACCCCGCCGCCGAAGCCGGTGGTACCCAGCTTCTCGCGTGCGGCCAGCGCGGTGGCGACGGCCGTTTCGTCCAATGCCCAGACCTTCGCCGCGGCAGCGCCGAGCGCGGCGAACAGCGCACGCTTGTTGCCTGCCGCGACATCGGCCAGCACCGCTTCGGGCGCCAGAAGGTCGCCCAGATCGGCCGTCGTCATCATGCCCCCTTCGCGTCTGCGGTCGGATCGGTCAGCCGGCCCGATTGGGCTCGACCCAGCCGATCGTCCCGTCGTGACGGCGATAGACCATGTTGAAGTTGCCCGTCCCGCTGTTTTTGAACAGCAGCGCGGTGGTGTTGCGCAGGTCGAGCATCATGACGGCGTCGGACACGCTGGCGTCGGGCACGTCGACTCGCGTTTCGGCGATGATCAGCGGCGCATCGGCGACCTCGGCCTCTTCCTCGGGTCCTGCGTTGAAGACGGTGTAGCCGGCATTGTCGTAGCCGTTCGCCTCGGCGAAGTCCGCCGCCTGGCCGGCGTTGCGATCCTTCAGGCGGCGCATGTAGCGGCGCAGCTGCTTTTCGATCTTGTCGGCCGCGCCGTCGAACGCCAGCCTCGCCTCGTCGCCGGACGTTTCGTGATGGCCCTTCAGCACCAGGCCCTGCATCACGTGCGCGACGATGTCGCATTTGAACCCGTGATCGTGCGGCCCCTTGCCGAACGTCACCTGCGCGGAAATGGCGCGCGAGAAATACTTGTCGGCGATACCCTGGAGGCGGTCTTCGACGTGGCTCTTCAGCGCATCGCCGGTGTCGACCTGATGACCCGAAACCCGGATTTCCATGCGTATCTCCTTTTCTTGTTCTGGGGTGGGGGAGCTAGGAATGGCCTCCCCGTCCGTCAACCGAACGCAGCGCCCCCCCACAGCGGTTCCTTGACCCCTTTCATAAACTCCGCATGCGCGACGAGTTCTTCGGGGGTTGCGGCATGCGGCCGGGGCGTGCGCAGCGCGGCGCGGACGGTGGCAACGGCGGTGGGGGCATCGACGACCGTATCGACCGCGAGGCCGAGGCCGATCTGACGCCCGCCGGTCAGCTCGACATAGACCTGCGCCAGAAGTTGCGCGTCGAGCAGCGCGCCGTGAACGATGCGGTGGGACCGGTCGATGCCGTAACGCACGCACAGCGCATCCAGCGTGTGTTTGGCCCCGGGATGCCGGGTCCGCGCGATCATCAGCGTGTCGACCATGCGGCTGCGGCAAATCTCGATGCGACCGTGCTTCGTCAGCTCGCCGTTCAGGAAGGAAAAGTCGAACCCGGCATTGTGCGCGATCAGCGGCGCGTCGCCGAGGAATTCGAGCATATCCTCGACGACATGCGCGAACAGCGGCTTGTCGGACAGGAACTTGGCCGACAGAC
>DASTEN010000512.1:0-3637 GCA_035709645.1 Sphingomonas sp. | reverse complement strand
CTCGGCCGGCGACGTGATGATGGGCGCGGCGGCAAAACATGGAGTGCAGATCCTGCCCGTGGATTCCGAGCATAATGCGCTGTTCCAATGCTTCGACCGGAGCGGGATGGAAGCGGTCGAGCGGCTCATCCTGACCGCGAGCGGCGGGCCGTTCCGGCGCAAGAGCCTCGATGAAATGCGCACCGCGACGCCCGAGCAGGCGGTGGCCCATCCCAATTGGTCGATGGGCGCCAAGATCTCCGTCGATTCGGCGACGCTGATGAACAAGGGGCTGGAGCTGATCGAGGCCTTCCACCTCTTCCCGCTCCGGGCCGAGGCGTTCGACGTCGTCGTCCATCCCCAATCGGTGATCCACAGCCTGGTCGAATATGTCGACGGCTCGCTGCTCGCCCAGCTCGGACCGCCCGACATGCGTGTCCCGATCGCCCATGCGCTGGCCTGGCCCGACCGGATGGCGACCCCGATGGCGCCGCTCGACCTTGCAACCATCGGCCGACTCGATTTCGAAACGGCGGACATGGTGCGCTTCCCTGCGCTCGCGCTTGCCCGCGCGGCGCTGGCGGCGGGGGGCGCACGGCCTGCCATTCTGAACGCCGCGAACGAGGTCGCCGTCGCGGCGTTTCTGTCCGGCACCATCGGCTTTCTTGAAATTGCCGCAATCGTGGCGGATACGCTGGACGCATACGATCCGGGAGCGCCGGACAGCCTGGATGCCGTGATGGACGTCGACGCGGGGGCGCGACGGATAGCCGGCAATCGTGTACTGGCGAAAGCCGCTTAGGATTGGCCTTGGTGAACGAAGCTCCCGGATTTCTTCTCTACGTCGGTGCGTTTCTCCTGCTGCTCGGGCCGCTCGTGTTCATTCACGAATTCGGCCACTACATCGCCGGCCGCTGGTTCGGGGTGAAGGCGGAGGAATTTTCGATCGGCTTCGGCCGCGAAGTCGCAGGCTTCACCGACCGTCTGGGTACGCGCTGGAAGTTCGGGTGGCTGCCGCTTGGGGGCTATGTGAAGTTCGCGGGCGATATGAACCCCGCATCGCAACCCTCTGCCGAATGGCTTCAGATGCCGCCGGCCGAGCGCACGAGGACGTTCCAGGCCAAACCGCTGTGGCAGCGCGCTATCATCGTCGCGGCGGGGCCGTTCATCAATCTGGCGCTGGCGGTGCTGATCCTGGGTGGCTTCGCGCTGGCCTATGGCCAGAGCACGACGCCGCCCGTCGTGGGTGTGATCCAGGCCGGCAGCGCCGCGGCGGCAGCTGGACTGAGGCCGGGCGACCGGATCGTCGAAATCGGCGACAAGGGCGTCGACCGCTTCGACGATCTGCGGATGTACGCCGCGATGCGGCCGGGCGAGACGGTGACGATCGATGTCGTCCGTGACGGTCGGCAGATCGCGTTGCCTCTTACGATCGGGACGATCGCCGAGGGTGACCGGTTCGGGAACACGTACAAGGTCGGCCGGATCGGCATCGGTCCGTCGGCGCCGGTCTGGTCGCCGGTGTCGCTTGCGCAGGCGCCGGTCGTCGGCATCCGGCGCACCGGCGAGATTCTCGGTATGATGGTCGATACGATCGGCCAGATCGTGACCGGGCGCCGGTCGTTGCAGGAACTGGGCGGTCCGCTGAAGATCGCACAGGTCTCCGGCGAACAGCTGACGCTCGGCTGGCCGGAATTCGTTTCGCTGATGGCGCTCATCTCGATTAATCTGGGATTCATCAACCTGTTGCCAGTTCCGGTGCTCGACGGGGGACATCTGATGTTCTACGCGGTCGAGGCGGTGCGACGGCGGCCGGTGAGTCCGCAGGCGATGGAGTGGGCGTTCCGGGGCGGGCTGGCGGCGATCCTGGCGTTGATGGTGCTGGTCACGATCAACGACCTGGGTGCTTTCGGGTTGTGGCGCGGTATCGCCGGGTTGATCGGCTGACCGGCTTGAGGCAGTGCGACGGTTGAATGCCGTCGAGCAGATTTTTTCCGACTGGGGTGGATACGTGACTTCGAACAAGCGCTCGACAGCTTCGGTGCGTGGCGCCGCTGCGCTGCTGACCGGCACCATCCTGGCCGGCGTGCCAGCACTCGCTCAGGCACAGGCCCAGCAGGCGACGGCTCCGCAGGCGGCCGCGCCCCAACAGTCCGCAGCGCAGCAGCCGCCCGCCACGACGGCTCCCGCGCCAGTGGCCGCGCCGGCGGTGACCCGGCAGATCCGGTCGATCCGGGTCGAAGGGTCGCAGCGCGTCGAGCCGGACACGATCCTCAGCTACACCAAGCTGCGTGTCGGCCAGGACTATACCAACGAGACGATCGATCAGGCGATCAAGGATCTGCTGGCATCCGACCTGCTGGCCGACGTGTCGATCGCCGGCGTCGAGACGGGCGATCTGGTGGTTCGCGTCCGCGAAAACCCGATCATCAATCGCGTGGTGCTGGAGGGCAACAAGCGACTGAAGAACGACAAGATCGAGAAGGAGCTGAAGCTCAAGCCGCGGCAGATCTTCACCCGCACCGCGGTGCGCGCCGACGTCGCGCGCATCGTCGAGCTGTATCGCCGCCAGGGGCGCTTCGCTGCCGTCGTCGAACCGAAGATGGTCAGCCTGGACCAGAACCGCGTCGACGTGATCTTCGAAATCCGTGAAGGTCCGAAGTCCAAGGTCCGCCAGATCAACATCATCGGCAACGAGGTGTTCGACGATGGCAAGCTGCGCAAGGAGATGGTGACCAAGGAGTCGCGTCTGACGACGATCCTGTCGTCGAACACCTCCTACGACCAGGATCGTCTGGCCTACGATCAGCAGAAGCTGCGTCAGTTCTACCTGACCAACGGCTATGCCGATTTCCGCGTGATCTCGGCCGTCGCCGAGCTGACGCCCGACAAGCGCGACTTCATCATCACCTATGTGGTCGAGGAAGGTCCGCGCTACAAATTCGGCGACGTGACCGTCGACAGCGACATCCGCGACTTCGACGACAAGGCGCTGGCCGCATCGCTGCCGATGAAGAAGGACGACTGGTACGACGCCAAGAAGGTCGAGGATTCGGTCGAGTCTTTGTCCGAAGCGTCCGGCCTGTTCGGCTATGCGTTCGCGGAGGTGGAGCCCGAGTTCCAGCGCAACCGCGAAAATCTGACGATGACGATCAACTTCCACATCAAGGAAGCGAATCGGACCTACATCGAAAAGATCGACATCACCGGCAATACGCAGACGCAGGACCGTGTCGTCCGCCGCGAGATGCGCCTGGCCGAGGGTGATGCGTTCAACACCTTCCTGGTGAAGCGGTCGACCGACCGCATCAATTCGCTCGGCTATTTCCAGGACAAGTTCGAGATCGAGCAGAAGCCCGGTTCGACCCCGGACCGCATCGCGCTCAGCGCAAATGTCGAGGAACGCGCGACCGGCGAACTGTCGTTGTCCGCCGGCTTCTCGAGCCTCGAGCGGTTCATCATCCAGGCGTCGATCCGTCAGCGCAATTTCCGCGGCAAGGGCCAGGACCTGCGCGCGTCGGTCAGCTATTCGAGCTATTCGAAGTCGGTCGAGCTGGGGTTCACCGAACCCTATCTGTTCGACAAGAACATCGCGCTGGGCGCGACGATCTTCCGCCGCGACCTGAACGCGTTCAACTTCATCGGCAGCAACCGCCAG
>DASTEN010000511.1:0-2704 GCA_035709645.1 Sphingomonas sp. | reverse complement strand
CTCGGCATCCTGCTCGCCTTCCGTCGCTTGGCGACGACGTCGGAACTCGACGTCCTGCGCGGTGTCGGGATGAGCTACGCCCGACTGCTGCGGGTACCCTATTACTACACGATCGTTCTGGCAGCGGCGAACCTGGCGATCGTCGGCTTCGTCCAACCCTACGCACGCTATGCCTACGAAGGGTTGCGTTTCGAGTTGCGCTCGGGCGCACTGGGTGCCTCGATCAAGGTCGGCGAATTCACCAACCTAGGCGACAAGATGACGCTCCGGATCGAACAGAGCCTGGACGACGGGCGGCGTCTGAACGGCATCTTCGTCCACGCGACGCCGCGGCCAGGCCAGGAGGCGTCGGTGACCGCGGAGAGCGGCCAGTTCCTGCGCACCGATGACCCCGACGTCATCATCTTCCGCCTAACCAACGGCACGCTGGTCCATAACGGCCCTGGCTACCGCGCGCCACGCGTCCTGACCTTCACCAACTACGACCTGCCGATCGATCTGCCGCGGTTCGAGCAATTCCGCCCACGCGGCGAACGCAACATCGAACGCAACCTGATCGAACTCGCACGGCTGGGCCGCGACCGGTCGGCGACCGAGGAAACGCGCGATACCAGCCGGTCCGCCTTCCACTTCCGTCTGGCGGAGGTCGCGACGATGTTTCTGCTGCCGTTGCTGGCGGTCGCGCTGGGCATTCCGCCCAAGCGGTCGACGTCGGCCCTGGGGGTGTTTCTGTCGATCGTGATCATCGTGACCTATCACAAGATCAACCAATATGGCGAAAGCGTCGGCGGGCTCGGGCGGATCGATCCGATCATCGCGCTGTGGGGGCCGTTCCTGCTGCTGACGGCGCTGATCGGATGGATGTTCTACCAGATCGCCTATGTCCCCGGCGGCCAACCGATCGGCGGACTGGAACGCGTGTTCGGCAAGGCGCTGGCGGTCGTGAAGCGCTGGATTCCCGGCATGAACCGACGGCGGGGGGCTGAGGCATGAGCAGTGCGACCTCGTTCTTCCCGTCGCGGACGATCACCTTCTACATGGCGCGCCTGTTCCTGACGCGGACCTTCGCGATCCTGCTTGCGCTGGTCGTCGTACTTCAGGCGCTCGACCTGTTGAGCGAAAGCGGCCGGATTCTCGCCCGCGCCGGCAATGGCGAGCCCGAGATCTGGCGCTACGTAGGGCTGCGCGCGCCGCAGATCATCGCGCGCTTCCTGCCCTTCTCGGTCCTGCTCGGCACGATCATCACACTGACGACGCTCAATCAGAACAGCGAAGTCATTTCGATGAAGGCGGCGGGCCTGTCGGCGCACCAGGTCCTCGCCCCCCTGATCGTCGCCAGCCTGGGCGTGGCGGCCGTGTCGTTCGCGTTCAACGACCGCGTCGTGTCGCGCGCCACCGCGACGCGGGATCAGTGGCAGAAGGTCGACTACGGCCCCCTCCCCATCGATCGGGGCGACCGTGCCAATGTCTGGGTCCGCGAGGGCGACGATCTGATCCAGGCGCGCCAGATCCGCGGACGGGGGGACGGGGCGACTCTGGGGGGCGTCAGCGTGTTCGAACGCGACGGAGGCCGGCTGATTTCGGTGACGACCGGCAACACCGGTCAACGCGAGGGCGATGGCTGGCGCATCGACGGCGCCCAGCGCTTCGACGTCGCTAGCGGCACGGTGACGCCGCTTGGCAGCACCGTCATCGGTCGTGGCGTTCGGCCCGATCAGTTCACGCTGTCGAGCGTCGACCCCGATGGCCTGTCGTTCCGTGAACTCAGCTCCGCAATCGACGATCTCGACGCCGCCGGACGCCCGACCAAGGCGCTGGAGGGATCGCTGTGGCACAAACTGTCCGGCCCGCTATCGTCGGTGCTGATGCCGCTCCTCGCTGCGGTCGCCGCTTTTGGCGTTGCCCGGTCCGGTAAGCTGTTCGTCCGCGCTGTCATCGGCATGGCGCTGGGCTTCGCCTATTTCGTC
Organism: Sphingomonas sp.; assembly: GCA_035709645.1. Classification (GTDB taxonomy): domain Bacteria; phylum Pseudomonadota; class Alphaproteobacteria; order Sphingomonadales; family Sphingomonadaceae; genus Sphingomonas. The sequence goes on along the minus strand of DASTEN010000511.1, from coordinate 737 downwards.
GCCGACAATTTCGCGTTGGCGATGGGCAATCTGGGCGCCTATCCCCCGTTTCTCGCCGCCTGGGCACCGTTCCTGCTGTTCCTGATGGTTGGTGAGGCGGTGCTGGTGCGAACGGAGGAATGACCATGCGCCGGCTGTTCGATCTGTTTCGCGGCCGAACGACGCCGACCGCCCAACCGGCATCCACCGCCATGGAAGCCGATCCATCCGGTCTCGAAGAGGTTCGTGCGTTCATCCGGCGTGAGGTCGCGGGCGGCTTTTACGACGATGATGCGGTGCTGCGGAACGCAGTCGACGTCTTCGCGGGCGAGTTCGACGCCGATGTCCTTCGAACGAAATCGCAGGCGTTTCTGCGGGATGCGCTGGCCGACCATCGGGCGGCCCAGCAAAGCTGGCCCGACGAAACCGACTGCGATCGGCTGGACGCCGCGTGCGATGCGTTGGAAGCCCAAGGCATCGTGTGCCGGCAGAACTTTACCTGCTGCGGCACCTGCGGCGCCGCTGAAATCCGCGACGAGATGGACGCGACCGAAGCCGCCGGCGGCATGGTGCACGGCTACGCCTTTTATCACGCGCAGGACACCGATGCCGCGGTCGATGGCGGTGGCCTGTATCTGAACTACGGCGCGGTAACCGACGACGACGATGATGCCGTCGCGATCGGGCGACTGGTCGCGCAAGAGATGTCAGCGCAGGGCCTGACGGTCAGCTGGTCGGGTAACCTCCGCCAGCGGATC
>DASTEN010000510.1:0-4121 GCA_035709645.1 Sphingomonas sp. | reverse complement strand
GCGCGTCCAGCTGTCGGGGGTCCAGGTCGCGGCCATGTCGGTCTCCGAGATACGGTGGGGAATCGCCCAATCGGCGTGATGGGCGATGCCATTGCCGGCGATCTGGTTGGCGATCTTTGCGCCCGCGCGCTTGCCGTCCTCTTCCCAACCCTGAACGGTCGAGCCAGCAGCGCCGAACCACGCGCCGAATGCGGCACGGCTCAGCCCCCGCTCTTCGCGGAATTTTCGAATCTTGATACCGGCAAGCGTCGTCATGACGTGCGTTTACGCTGATGGCGTAAACGCACGCAAGAGGGATTTACGCTATCGGCGTAAATCTAGAAGCCGCTGTTGTAGCGATGGTCGAATTCCGCTTCGTCCATGATGAGGTAGCGTATGAAGTCGACGAACGCCCAGATGCCGGTGGCGATCAGGCCGACGACGGTGCAGGTCAGGATGAGCATCACGACACCGCTGCCGGTCCGCCCGAGATAGAACCGGTGGATGCCGAGGGTGCCGAGGAAAAAGGCCAGCAGCGCGGCGACGATCTTGTTCCGGTTGGTCCGGCGATGCGGGGCGCCAACGCTTTGTGCCGCCTGGGCGACATGCGCGGGTACGCTGCTGGGTACGTGATAGATGCTCAGTGCGCGCGTATCATTGATATCGAAATCGACCGTCGCTCCGACGGACGGGCCGATCTTGTCGCTCCAGTCCTCGGGCCGAAAGCGATAGCGGCGTCCATCGTCACCGGCGATCTGTCCGTCACCCGTCGTTCGATCGACGCCCAATACCTGTCCGCGCATGCTGCTCCCCCAAGTGCCTGGCCGGGGTGGCTGGGAAGGCGATGTCCGTCAATATCCGGCGTCCAGATCGACCCGATTTTGCAGTGGATTGCCCGCCAGGAACGCCGAGAGGTTTCGAAGAAACAGCTCGGCACCGCGACGAAACATCCGTGTCTGACTGCGGCCGGACAGGTGCATCGAATGGATGACGCCCGGGGCGGTCCAGAGCGGGTGGCCGGCGGGAAGCGGTTCTGGCGACACGGTGTCAAGGAAGGCGCCGGCGATCCGTCGTGCGGTGAGCGCGTCGATCAGGGCGTCCTGATCGACCATGTCGCCGCGCGCCATGTTGATCAGCCACGCGCTGTGCCGCATCGCTGCGATCTCGCTGGCACCGAACAGGCGCTTGGTCCCGGCGGTGGCGGGCGCGGCAAGAACGATCCAGTCGTATTCGCCGATCCGACTGGGCCATGCGTCCGGTGTCAGCGTTCCGTCGCGGCCGGAGCGGGTCACGCCCGTTACCGTCACACCGAAGGCGCGTAGCCGGTCGCCGATAAGCCGGCCGATGGTGCCGTACCCAATGATCAATGCGGCACTGTCTTCGAGTTCGAGCACCCCGGGCGGCGCGATCGTCCATTCCTGCCGATCGGCCATCCGCACGACCTGATCGAACCGCTTGGCCGCCACCAGCATGCCCATCACGGCATATTCGGCGACCGCGACCGCGTTGATACCGACGCCGTTGGTCAGCGCCGTTCCCATCGCCTTCAATCTCGGCAGGTCGAACGCGTCGATCCCCGCATAGATGGTCGACACCCATTTAAGCCGCTGCCCGGCGGCAATGGCGGCTGCCGTTTCGCTCGGCGGCTGCATATCGACCCAGGCGATATCGGCGTCGACGATCATCTCCCGCGCTTGCTCAGGGGTCGCGAACCAGGCGACGTCGATCGCGGAAGGCAGATGCGGTTCGAGCAGCGGGCGGGCGAGGGCGGGGAGGACGGCTTTCATACCCCGACGCTATCAAATCCTCTCCGCGTCGGGGAGCATCAGGGCAGGACTATTTTCCAGTCCCAGCCCAGCGGATCGCCATCCATCACGTCGACACCCGCCGCCGCCAGTTCGTCCCGGATGGCGTCGCTGCGCGCGAAGTCCTTCGCCGCCCGCGCGTCGCGTCGCTCGATCAGCCGGGCCTCGATCGCCTGTTCGTCCAGCGTGGCGTGGGCCGGCCGGATGCGCAGTTCGTCGCGCGTGATCATCGCCAGACGCAGGCCCAGCACGCGATCGATCTTGCGAACGGCGATGTAGCGATCGCCGGCATGTCCCTTGCCGCCGGCAACCGATTCGAGCAGCACCAGCGCACGCGCGGTGTTCAGGTCGTCGCCGACCGCGGCTTTCGCCTCCTCGACCTCCGGCGTCTCCAGCGTCCCGCGCGGCTCCGCGTCGAACCGATCGCGCAACCGCTCGACCGTCTGAACCAGCCGCTTCAGTCGTGTCGACGCAGCCGCCAGATTTTCCCAGGAGAATTCAAGCTCGCTGCGGTAATGCGCCTGAAGGCAGAGCATACGATAGGCGAGGGGATGGAAGCCCGCGTCGACTAGCACCTGGAGCGTAAGGAACTCGCCGGTCGACTTCGACATCTTGCCGCCTCGGTCGATCAGGAAATTATTGTGCATCCAGATCCGCGCGCCGGGATCGGCGCAGTCGCAATGCGACTGATTCTGCGCGATCTCGTTCGGATGGTGAATTTCGCGGTGGTCGATCCCGCCGGTGTGGATGTCGAACGGGTGCCCCAGCTTTGCCTGGCTCATCACCGAACATTCGAGATGCCAGCCCGGCGCACCGCGCCCCCATGGTGAGTCCCATTCCATCTGTCGCCGTTCCCCCGGCGGCGACGTCCGCCAGATCGCGAAGTCCTGCGGGTTGCGCTTGCCATCGACCGGCTCGATCCGGCTCTCGCCACCCTCGGTCGCGGCGCGCGCCAGGCTGCCGTAATTCGGCACCTTCGACACGTCGAAGTACAGGCCGCCGTCGATTCGGTAGCAGTCCTTTTCGATCCGCTTGGCGAATTCGATCATCTGCGGGACATAATCGGTGGCGACCGTCCACTCGGCGGGGTCGGTGATGTTCAGCCGTCGCACGTCCCGCTTGAAGGCGTGGGTGTAGTGCGCGGCGATATCCCAGATCGACGCGCCCTGCGCGACCGCGGCCTTCTCCATCTTGTCCTCGCCGGCATCGGCGTCCGATGTCAGGTGGCCGACGTCGGTGATGTTGATGATGTGGGTCAGCTGATAGCCATGCCACCGCAGCACGCGCCCCAACGTGTCGGCGAACAGGAAGGCGCGCATGTTGCCGATGTGCTGATAGTTATAGACGGTGGGTCCGCAGGTGTAGACGCGCGCCTCTCCGGCATGGATGGGGGTGAAGGCTTCGGTCCGCCGGGTAAGGCTGTTGTAGAGCGTGAGCGTCATGCCCGCGCGTCTAGCCCGGTCGCCCCATTGCGCCAAGCCGGTTGAAACCGCCTGTTGACATGCGCGCGATCCCGCCGCATCTGCCCGCCTCCACCGCATCGAGGCCCGATGGCGGAGTGGTGACGCAGAGGACTGCAAATCCTTGCACCCGGGTTCGATTCCCGGTCGGGCCTCCAGCGGTTTGAGCGACCGGACGAGCTCGCTCGAATCGCCATCAGCGATGGCTTAGCGCTTCGGCGTACTTTATTTCCATGTACGATGCGCTGTGGGGCGGGGACGTCACCGGCAAGCTGAAGATGTCGTGTCCGATGACATTGAACATGCGCGGGACGGTCGGCACCGACGCGACGCGTCGCCGTTCATTCCAGCAATTTCCGAAAGGTCAGCCGCAGCGGTTTACGCTGCGAGGCGATGTCACAATCCGCTATCCTGAACGGAAATGGTGACCCCTACGGGAGAAATCACCATGGCATCGGAAGCTAAGAAATTCAGATGCTTAGATCGGTTGCCCCCAAAGCCTTTATACCAGTGGGCTCGACCTATTCTTATACCTTCTCACCGTCCGCACCCCGACCTTGCCGGGGTATCTTTCGTCATAGGCCCTCGTGGCCTGTCAGTCATTCAGTATTGCGGATTATCATCAGCGACCTGAAAATTTCAGGGTTTTGTGGGTGGAAGGCTGCCTGTCCGCTTACGGGCGGCCGTACTGCGAAAGCCGACGTTCGTTCAAGGAGCACGGGTCAGTCGTTTTGCGTCCACTAGTGGGTCGCTCAGTCCGGTTTAGCACAAGACTGGAAACTGCCGTTCATTCATCCAGCTTTGAGCGATTGTCCGAGCGGCCGACACTAGGACATTTGGCTTGGTCGGGTTTTGAGAAACGTTAGCAAGCTAGCAG
>DASTEN010000509.1:0-6033 GCA_035709645.1 Sphingomonas sp. | reverse complement strand
GCCCGGGCCGCGAACCATAGAGATGCGCGCGCCGCGCCCCAGCTGCGGAGCAGCGCGCGCCCGGAGACTTCATAATGACCACGCGTATGCTGATCGACGCACGCCACCGGGAAGAAACCCGGGTGGCCGTCGTCAAAGGGAATCGAATCGAGGAATTTGATTTCGAGAGTGCCGAGCGCAAGCAGCTCAAGGGGAATATCTATCTCGCCAAGGTAACCCGTGTCGAACCGTCGCTGCAGGCGGCGTTCGTCGATTACGGCGGGAATCGCCACGGCTTCCTGGCGTTCAGCGAAATCCACCCCGATTATTATCAGATCCCGAAAGAGGATCGCGATGCGCTGCTGCGCGAGGAGGCGGAGCACGCCGCCGAGGAAGCCGCTCTGCGCGCCGAGGCCGAGGACGAGTTTCACGGCGACGACGGCGGCGAGGTCGAGCAGGCGGACGACGCCGACCATGACCACGATCTGGACGACGACGATTCCGAGGAAGTGTCCGAGGGCGAGAACGGCGGCGAATCCTCGTCGCGCCGTCGCCGTCGCGGGCGCCGCCAGGGCGGGGACGACAGCGCGGTAGACCAGCTGCGCGAACGCCGCATGAACCTGCGCCGCCGCTACAAGATCCAGGATGTGATCCGTCGCCGCCAGGTGCTGCTGGTCCAGGTCGTGAAGGAAGAGCGCGGCAACAAGGGCGCGGCGCTGACCACGTACCTGAGCCTTGCCGGCCGCTACTGCGTCCTGATGCCCAACACCGCGCACGGCGGTGGCATCAGCCGCAAGATCTCCAACGCCAGCGACCGCAAGCGGCTGAAATCGATCATGGCCGACCTGGCGCTGCCGCCGTCGATGGGCTGCATCGTCCGTACAGCCGGCCTCCAGCGGACCAAGGTCGAGATCAAGCGCGACTTCGACTATCTCGCCCGCCTGTGGGACGGCATCCGCGAAACGACGCTCCAGTCGGCGGCGCCCGCGCTCGTCTATGGCGACAGCGACCTGATCAAGCGCGCGATCCGCGACATCTACAACCGCGATATCGAGGAAGTGATCGTCGAGGGCGAGGACGGATACCGCCAGGCCAAGGACTTCATGAAGCTGCTGATGCCCAGCCACGCGCGGCGGGTGAAGCACTACAGCGACCCGGTGCCGCTGTTCCAGCGCGCGCATGTCGAGGACCAGCTGGCTGCGATGTACCATCCGGTCGTCCAGCTGAAATCGGGCGGCTATCTGGTCATCAACCCGACCGAGGCGCTGGTCAGCATCGACATCAATTCCGGGCGGTCGACCCGCGAGCACAATATCGAGCAGACCGCGACCGCGACCAACCTGGAAGCCGCGCAGGAAATCGCGCGCCAGTTGCGCCTGCGCGACATGGCGGGTCTGGTCGTCATCGACTTCATCGACATGGACCACGGATCGAACGTCCGTAAGGTCGAGAAGGCGATGAAGGAGGCGTTGAAGAACGATCGCGCCCGCATTCAGGTCGGCCGCATTTCGTCGTTCGGCCTGATGGAGATGAGCCGCCAGCGCCTGCGCACCGGCGTGCTGGAGGCCTCGACCCGCCAGTGTCCGCATTGCGAGGGCACCGGGCTGGTCCGCACCGCATCGTCGGCGGGTCTCAGCGCGCTGCGCCTGATCGAGGACGAGGCCGCGCGCGGCCGCGGCGCCAACATCACGCTGCGCGCCAGCCAGGAAGCCGCCTTCTACCTGCTCAACAACAAGCGCGCCGAACTCGCCGAGATCGAGGATCGCTACGGCGTGCAGGTCGAGGTGCTGTCCGACGGCGAAGTCGAGGGTGCGCGCATGTCGGTCGAAGCGAGCGGTCCGCCGCCGGCCCATGCGCCGCGCTTCGATGCCCCGATGCAGGATCTGGACGAGGACCTGCCCGAGGAGGACGAGGACGACATCGAGGACGAGGTCGAGGAAGAAGACGCCGAAGAGGCCGAGGAACGCCCCGCCCGTCGCGAACGCGCCGAGCGTCCCGAACGCAGCGAGGACGAAGGCGAAGGCCGCGGCCGCCGTCGCCGTCGTCGTCGCGGGCGTCGCGGTCGCGGTCGCGACGAGGGCGAGAGCCGTGACGAGGCCGAAGTCGCGGCCCCGGTCGATGCCGAAGCCGAGGCCGATGTCGACGTCGACATGGTCGACGACGCCGGACCGGCCGAGGCACCGGTCGAAACCGTGGCCGCTGACGAGGGCGAACCCCGCCGTCGCCGCCGGCGTGGCCGCCGCGGTGGCCGTCGCGAGAATGGCGATCGCGCCGAGGCGACCGAATTCGTCGGCGAGCAGCCCACGGTCGATGCCGCTCCGGAAGCGGAAGCCGTCGTCGATGCCACGCCGGAGCCGGTTGCCGAAGAGGCCCCCGCCAAGCCGAAGCGGTCGCGTCGCAAGAAGCCGGCCGCAGGCGAAGCCGAGGCAGCAGTCGAGGCCGAGGCGCCCGTGACCGAGGCCGCGACGCCGGCCGCCGAACCGGCAGCTGAGGACGCGCCGGCGAAACCGAAGCGGTCGCGTCGCAAGAAGCCGGTGGAAGGCGCCGACGCCGCCGACAGCGAAGCGCCGGTCGCCGAAGCCCCGGTAGAGGCCGAGGCCGCGCCCAAGACGCGCCGTCGCCCGTCGCGCAAGCAGGCGGATGCCGCTCCCGCCGCCGACGCGGCCGATCTGCCGGCAGTCACTGTCGCCCCGACCGTCGAAGCCGACGCCGCGGTGCCGATGGACGACGCCGCCGCCGGCCCGGCCGAGGGCGCGGACGGTACCGACGAAGCCCCCCGCCGCGGCTGGTGGCAGCGGACCTTTGGCGCCTGACCATGAAAGATCGCCCCGTGCCCGATCGTACCGATCCGGCCGGGGCGGTCGACCCGCTTGCCTGTCTCCCCGTTCGTGCTGAGCCTGTCGAAACGCCGTTTTCCGATCCGCCCGGGCATCGCTCGCGACGCGAAGGACGGTGCGTCGACACGCTCGGCATGAACGGCAATAGGGCGATGGCCGCTTTCCCCCTTCACCCTCCATTCAGCCGCGTGAGCGCAGGAAAGCGGACCATGGCGCTACGTCCGATTCAGCCCATCCGCCGCGCGGTCGCTGCGCTTGCCGGTGCGGCGCTCCTTTCCGCCCAGCCCGCCACCGCCCAGTCCATCCTTCGCGATGCCGAAACCGAAGCGCTGTTCGCCGACATGTCGAACGGCATCGTCACCGCCGCCGGACTCAATCCACGGAACGTCCAGGTCGTCGTCATCAACGATCCGTCGATCAACGCTTTCGTCGCCGGCGGACAGATCGTCTACGTCCATTCCGGGTTGATCGACGCCGCATCGAACGCGAACGAAGTCCAGGGCGTGATCGCGCATGAGGTCGGCCATATCGCCAACGGGCATATCCCGTTGCAGGACCGCGGATACAGCGGCGCCATGGGCATATCCATCGTCAGCCTGGTGCTGGGCGTCGCCGCGATGGCCGCGGGTGCGGGCGAGGCGGGCGCAGGCATTTTGGCGGCGGGCCAGCGCGCGGCGCTGGGCAAGATGCTCGCCTTCACCCGTGTCCAGGAATCGAGCGCGGACGCCGCCGGCGCCCGGTATCTGTCGACCGCCGGCATCACCGGCAAGGGCATGCTGAGCTTCTTCAAGAAGCTGCAGAACATGGAATTCCGCTACGGCATCACGCAGAGCGAGGGCAGCTACGACCGCACGCACCCGCTGTCGGGCGAACGCATGGCCGCGCTGGATGCGGTGACGCGCGGCGTGCCGACGTGGGGCAAGACGTCGGACCCGGAGATCGAGGCCCGCTTCAAGCGCGTCCAGGCGAAGCTGCGCGGATATGTGAACGACCCCAAGGAAACGCTGGTCAAATATCCCGCCAGCGACCAGTCTATCCCCGCGCATTATGCGCGCGCCTATGCCTATCACCTGTCGGGCTATCCCGATCAGGCGGCGGCCGAGACCGCGGCGCTGGTCAAGGCGTTGCCCCACGATCCGTATATCCTGGAACTCCAGGGTCAGATCATCATGGAGGCGGGCAACCCGAAGGGCGCGGTCGCGCCGCTCAGGGAGGCGACCGCGGCATCACGCAACGCGCCGCTGATCGCCACCACCTTCGGCCACGCCCTGGTGTCGACCGACGATCCCAAGGACCTGGACGAAGCGGAAAAGGTCCTGCGGACCGCGGTTCAGCGTGACGGGCAGAACCCATGGGCCTGGACCCAGCTCGGCACCGTGTACGAGCGCAAGGGCGATACACCGCGCACCGCGCTGGCGACCGCCGAACGCGCCAATCTGACCGGTGACACCCGCACCGCGCTGGTATCGTCGCGGGCCGCGATGGCCGGCCTGCCCAAGGGCAGCGCCGACTGGATCCGCGCGCAGGATATCTTCCTGGTGTCGCAGACCGCGTGGGACGACGACAAGAGGAACCGCCGCCGGTGACGTTACGCCCCTGGGTGCTGGGCGCCCTTCTCCTCCTCGCCGGTGTGCTCGGCGGGGCAGCCGCCTTCGGCCTGCAACAGCTCCAGCCCGCCCCGGGCGACGTCCGCGGCTATCTGTTGGCGCATCCCGAAGTGCTGCCGGAGGCGATGGCCAAGTTGCAGGCGCGCGAAACGGGCAAGCTGGTCGCCGCCAATCGCGACGCCATCTTCACGCCGGTGCCGGGCATGATCGGCGGCAACCCGGACGGCGACGTCACGGTCGTCACCTATATGGACTATGCGTGCGGTTACTGCCGCGCGAGCCTGCCCGAGATCGAGCGGTTGGTGGCGTCCGACGGGGGCGTGCGGATCGTCTACCGCGAACTGCCGATCCTGAGCGCCGACAGCCGCACCGCCGCCGCCTGGGCGATCGCCGCGGCCGAACAAGGTAGGTATCTGCCCTTCCACACCGCGCTGTTCGCTGCGGGCCGACCGACCGAAGCCGCCGTCATGGCCGCGGCGGCAAAGGCGGGGCTGGACGGCGCGCGCGCGCGCCGCATCGTCGCATCGCCGACGACGACGGCCGAAATCGACAAGAATCTGCGGACCGCCGGTGCGCTGGGCATGACCGGTACCCCGGCCTGGGTGATCGGCGACCGCATCGTGTCGGGTGCGATCCCGCAGGAAGACCTTGCCGCCGCGGTGAAGGCGGCGCGCGACGCGGGCTGATCGCAATCGACCCACGTCCTTGCCGAAGGCGGAGGGCCCTCCTAGCTTAAGGGGCGAAGGGGCCAGCCATGTCGGACACGATCCTCGCCGTTCGCGGCGTCTGCAAGACCTATGGCTCTGGCCATCACGCGCTCGACGACGTCACGCTCGACATCCGCAGGGGCGAGATCTTTGCGCTGCTGGGACCCAACGGTGCGGGCAAGTCGACGTTGATCAACACCATCTGCGGCGTGGTGACGCCGACCGCGGGCACGATCACCGTCGGCGGGCATGACGCGATCCGTGACTACAAGCCCGCACGCATGATGATCGGGCTGGTGCCGCAGGAACTGTCGGTCGACATGTTCGAAACGGTGCTGGCGACGGTCAAGTTCAGCCGCCGCCTGTTCGGGCGTTCGGCGCACGACGCCTATATCGAACAGCTGCTGAAGGACCTGTCGCTCTGGGACAAGCGGAACGCCAAGATCATGGAATTGTCAGGCGGCATGAAGCGCCGCGTGCTGATCGCCAAGGCGCTCAGCCACGAACCTGACATCCTGTTCCTCGACGAACCCACCGCCGGCGTCGACGTGTCGCTCCGCCGCGACATGTGGAAGCTGATCGGGTCCCTGCGCGCGCGCGGCGTCACCATCATCCTGACGACGCATTATATCGAGGAAGCCGAGGAAATGGCCGACCGCGTCGGCGTCATCACCGGCGGCAAGCTGCTGCTGGTCGAGGACAAGGACGCACTGATGAAGAAGCTCGGCAAGCGCGAACTGGACCTGGCGTTGCAGGACCCGATGGACACGATCCCGCCGGAGCTGGCGGAGTGGCACCTCAGCCTGGAGAATGACGGCCACACGCTGCGCTACGTGTTCGATGCGCAGGCCGAGCGGACGGGCATCCCCTCGCTGCTGCGCAAGCTGGGTGAGCTGGGGATCG
>DASTEN010000508.1:0-12166 GCA_035709645.1 Sphingomonas sp. | reverse complement strand
GACACTTCGGCGAAGTCGCGCGCGGGACGCGACTGGGTGCCGGCAAATATCACGTCATCCATGCCGGCGCCGCGCATGGATTTGGCGCTGGTTTCGCCCATTACCCAGCGTAGCGCTTCGAGCAGGTTGGATTTGCCGCAGCCGTTCGGACCGACCACGCCGGTCAGGCCGGGTTCGATGCGCAGATCGGCCGGGTCGACGAAGCTCTTGAAGCCGGTCAGGCGCAGGCGCTTGATGCGCATCGATTATGCCGGACGGTGGTCCCGTGCAGGCGTGAGCCTAGAGCCGCAAGCCATGTCGCTCGTGGCCCTAGGCTCCCGCCTGCGCGGGAGCACGTGGGATGTCATGGCCCCCCGGGCGATCCTTACGCCCCCGCAGCCTTCAGCGCGGCTTCGACCTGTTCCCAGCTGACCGTATTCTCCAGCATCTTGCCGTTCAGCAGGAACGTCGGCGTGCCGGGGATCGGATAATCCTGGTTGGCCTTTTCGTTCATCTTCTGCAGGCGCGTCGCTTCGGCGGTGTCGGCCAGGCACTGACGCGCCTTGGCCTCCGGAATGCCGCGCTGCTTGACGAAATCGAGATAGCCCGCACCCTCGGCGAACCGGGTCGCCTGCTGGCCGAGCGGCAGCTTGCCGAGCTCCTCGTAATAGCTCTGCGGCAGCTTCTGCAGGACGTCCAGCACGCGCGGCTGATCGGCATACATCTGGTTCAGGATGGTGAAGAACGGTCCCGGTCCGCCGCAGCCGCCGACCAGCGACGCGGCGATGTCCGCGCCGTTGCGCAGATAGTCGCGGAATTCATACGACACCTTGCCGCTGGCGACATAGTTCTGCGTCAGCGGGGTATAGCCCTTTTCGTCGAATTCCTTGCAGACGTGGCATGTGCGGCTGCCATATTCGACCAGCTTGACCGGTGCGTCCGGGTTGCCCATCAGCCAGCCACCTTCGGGCGTACGAGTGACCGTATCCACCCAGGTCGTACCGGCGGGGGCCGCCTTGCCCGCGACGGGTGCCGCCGCCGTCACGTTGTCGACGGTGGTCGTGTTGCTGTTGTTGCCGCCACCACAGGCGCTGAGCGCGGTGGCGAGGGCCAGGACGGTCAGGAAACGCATCGGCGAACTCACTCCTATAAGGGATTATTTGGCGCCGGCGGCGCGCAGCTTGGGCTCCAGCATCGCCCAGCTTACGCCGTCGCTCAACGTTCCGTTGACCTCGACGCTCGGGGTCGACTTGATCTTGGCGAACGCGGCTTCGGTCATCGCGACCAGCTGTTTCGTCTGCGCCGGATCGGCCAGGCAGCGGTTCAGCGCCGCCGGCGCCACGCCCGTGCGGGTCGCGATCGCCGACAGCCCCGAATTGTCGGCGATCGCGCGGATCTGCGCCTGCTGCCCCATGCCCTTCAGCGTCGCCAGATTGGCCTGGGCATAGGTATCGCCCTTCGTCGTCCAGTCGTCCTGCGCGGCGAAGATGGCGCGCGACACACGGTCGAATCGGGTCGGCCCGCTGCATTTGGCGACCGACCAGGCGGCCAGGTCGAACGGGTCGCGCACCGCAGCGCGCGTTTCGACGCGCACCGTGCCGCCGCGCACCATCGCGTCGTGCAGCACCGGCGTCGATTCGGCGACCAGATGGCCGCAATGCGGACAGGTGAAGCTCAGATATTCGACCAGTTTCACCTTGGCCGCCGGATTGCCGACCGCGATGCTGCCGGTCGGCGTCGCCACGGCGGCCGTCCGCCAGTCGCGCATGGCCTGCGGCGCAGCGGCCATCAGCACGACGGCGGCGGCAAGGGCGAGGGGCAGACGCATCAACTGATCTTTCCGAGGAAGGGGACGGGACGGGGCGGGGCGCTTTCGACGCCGGCGGCCAGCGCGGCCAGCACCTGTTTCAATTCCGGGTCGGCGATCGTGCGCAGCGATTCGCCCAGTTCGTGGCTGACCGGGCGGACCGCCGGCGGAGCCCGGCGGACTTCGCGTTTCACGTCACCTTGGCGGATCGTCAGCTTCGCGACCGCGCCGTAACCGAAGAAGCGGTTTACCCGGTCGATGATTTCGGGCGCGATGTGCTGCATCATCGTCGCATGCGCGCCCTGCACCACCAGCGTCAGCACGCCGTTCGCGCGCTCGCCGTGGGGGAAGCGGATCGATTCGGGCGAGGATACCCGGGCGTAGCGATCGCCGACGATCTCACCCCAGCGCGTGACGACCGACGACTGGACGAAGCCGAACCGGCGAAACGCGGCGCGGCCGACGTCGGGCAGCAGTTCGCTGACCTGACGCGCGCGATTGGCGCGAACCGGCTCAGGCGCCTTTTGACGGGGCTGGGCCGGTTTGGGTTGGGGGGGCTTCGGCATGCCGGGCGATCCATGCCATAGAGCGGCGGTGTCCGCAAAGGTCTCCTCGCCCATCGCCGTCCGCCTGCTCGCCTGGTACGACGCGCATGCCCGCGCGCTCCCCTGGCGCAGCCCGCCCGGCAGCCCGCCGCCCGACCCGTATCGCGTCTGGTTGTCGGAGGTCATGTTGCAGCAGACGACGGTCGCTGCGGTGCGTCCGCGTTTCGAGGCGTGGGTGGCGCGCTGGCCGACGCTGGCGGACTTCGCTGCGGCGTCGGACGAGGACGTCATGGCCGCATGGGCGGGGCTGGGCTACTATGCCCGCGCCCGCAACCTGTTGAAATGCGCCCGCGCGGTCGTCGCGACCCATGACGGACGCTTTCCCGAATGCGAGGCGGACCTGAGCAAATTGCCCGGCCTGGGTGACTATACCGCCGCGGCCATCGCCGCGATCGCGTTCGGCCGGCGCGCGGTGGTGATCGACGCCAATGTGAAGCGGGTCGTCGCGCGGCTCTTCGCTGACGACGGGGCTAATGTCCGAGCGCATGCCGATTCGATCACGCCGGACACGCGCGCCGGCGATTTCGCGCAGGCGATGATGGATCTGGGTTCAGGCATCTGTACGTCGCGCACGCCCAAATGCCTGCTGTGCCCGCTGCGCGACGACTGCGCGGGCTACGCCACCGCCGACCCGGAAGCGTTTCCGGCGAAAAAGGCGAAGGCCGCCAAGCCCACCCGCTACGGCACCATCTTCTGGCTGGCGCGCGGCGACGATGTCCTGCTCGTCCGCCGCCCGGATACCGGGCTGCTGGGCGGCATGCGCGCGCTGCCGACCGGACCGTGGCGTCCGGATCACCCTCGATCGTCCGCGGCGTCGCCGCTCCCTCCCTCTTCCACGGTGAAAGGGACGGGGGAGGGGGACCTGGAAGGCGCGCCTGCCCAGGCCGACTGGCACTGGGTCGATGGCGACATCGTTCACGTCTTCACCCACTTCCGCCTGATCTGCCGGCTTGCCGCCGCGCGCGTGGAGGCGCAGGAAGCGGGGGCTGGCGGCGAATGGTGGCCGGTCGCGCGTCTGGACGACGCCGGCCTGCCGACCCTTTTCGCCAAGGCGGCAGAGAGAGTTCGGGAGGGATCGTGATGCGGTCGAAGATCGTGGTGGCGTTGGGACTGGCGGTGGGCAGCACGGTTGCCGCGCACGGATGGGAATCGCAGCGCAGTCCCCAGCCCGCGCCGCGGCTGCTGTCGGTGCGCGATCTCGATCGGCCGGACGTTCCCACCGCCTATCCTGCGCTGCAAAGCCTGTTCGACGGCTATGTCGCCGACCGGAAGATGCCCGGAATCGTCGCGGCGATCGGGCAGGGCAGGGCGCCGACCAGCTTCGTTTCGGCCGGCACCATCTCGCTCGCTCCCGGCGCGGCGAAGGCGGGCCCCGATACCCTCTGGCGCGTCTATTCGATGACAAAGCCGATCACCGCGATGGCGGCGATGCTGCTGATCGAGGACGGCAGGCTGAAGCTCGATCAGCCGCTGAGCGACATCTACCCCGAATTCGCGCAGATGCGGGTGCTGACCAACCCCGACACCTCGCTGGAATCGGTGCCCGCGACCCGCGCGATCACGATGCGCATGCTGCTGACCCATACCGCGGGATTGAGCTACAATATCTCCGCCAAGGGGCCGCTGCTGAAGGAATATGAGCGCCTGGGGCTGCTGCCCGGCGCGATCAATGCCGCGGTCGAGGCGCAGGCGAAACTCGCCCGGCCCAAGTCGCTCCAGGATTTCGCGCGCCGTGTCGCGCAGGCGCCGCTGATCGCGCAGCCGGGCACCGCATGGAACTATTCGATCGGCCTCGACCTGATGGCCGCGGTGGTCGAAAAGGTTTCGGGCATGTCTTTCGAACGCTTCGTCCAGACGCGGCTGTTCGACCCGCTGAAGATGCGTTCGAGCTATTGGACCGTGCCCCAGTCCGAAATCGGCCGCTTCGCCGACAATTATCTGATCGCGGGCACGACGCTGACCCCGCTCGATCCGGCCAGGACGTCGGCCTTCACGCAAGCGCCCAGCTTCCCCTACGGCGGCGCCGGGCTGGTGTCGTCGGCGCGCGATTACGACCGCTTCCTGCACATGCTCCAGAACGACGGCCAGGTGGACGGCGTCCGCGTGATGAAGCCGCAGACGGTTCGGCTGGCCCTGTCGAACCTGTTGCCTGCAGGGGTGACGTTCAGGGGCGTCGGCGGTGCGACCGGCGGCACGCAGGGGCCGCCGATGGGCTATGGCGCGGGTGGATCCGTCTATCTCGCCGACGTGCCGGGCGGGGCGAGCAAGGGCACCTATGGCTGGGGCGGGGCCGCCGGCACGATCGCCTGGGTCGATCCGGTGAAGAAGATCCGCGGCACCGTCATGGTCAATTATTTCCCCGCCGACCGCTGGCCGGTGCGCAGCGACGTGGTGAAGGCGCTGTACGCCGACGCGCGCGCAAAGTGATCGCGACCGGCTTCACCGGCGGTTGGCTCGACCGTGCCGATGCCGTGCGCAGTGACGAACAGGCGCTGGCCGCGGCGCTGGCGAACCCGCGTGCGCGGCTGATGCGTCTGGAAAGCGGTGATCCGGCGGTGGATGCGAATGGCGCCATCGCGTGGGATTCGATTGCGAATGCGACAGGAACGCCGATCTTCCTCGGCGTCGATGCCGACCGACGACCCTATTTCGGCGAAACCCGCGCCGGCGATACCGCCACCCCAGGTCGGTCGGGCGCGCTGATGCGGATGCTCGATGCGATGCCGCCCGGCGATGCCGCGATCTTCGGCACGGTGCGCAGTGTCACCGGCTGGCACGCGCGCAACGGATATTGCGCCAATTGCGGCACCGCGACCGCGATCATCAAGGGCGGCTGGGCGCGATCCTGCCCCAACTGCGGCGCCGAACATTTCCCGCGCGTCGACCCGGTCGTCATCATGCTGGCCGAATACGACGGCCGCGCGCTGGTCGGGCGGCAGGCGGCCTTCCCCCCGGGGCGCTATTCGGCGCTCGCGGGGTTCGTCGAACCGGGCGAATCGCTGGAGGAAGCGGTCGCCCGCGAACTGTTCGAGGAAGCCGGCGTGCGCGTGTCCGACGTCCGCTACCTCGCCAGCCAGCCCTGGCCGTTCCCCGGGCAACTGATGCTGGCCGCGATCGGCACGGCGGACAGCGAAACGCTGACGATCGACACGAAGGAGATCGAGGACGCGTTCTGGGTGACGCGCGAGGAGGTGCAGGCGGCGCTGGCGGGGGCGGAGGGGGCGAAGTTCCTGCCGCCGCCCCCGTATGCGATCGCACGGACGCTGCTGGAAGAGTGGGCCGCCGCTTGAGCCCCTGAAGAAGCCGCTCGCCTGGTTCACCCCTCCCCTGACGGCGAGGGGCAATTAAAGCCATTCGACCTCGACCTACCCCCGCACCCGCGCCTGCGGGTAGGTTCCCAGCACCCGCACCCATTTCGAATGGTACCGCAGCTCGTCCATCGCCCGGTCGACCGCCGCATCGCCCGGCATCCCGACGATATCGGCGTAGAATTCGGTCGCCGAGAACCGCGCCTCGCGCTGGTAGCTCTCCAGCTTCGTCATGTTGACGCCGTTGGTCGCGAATCCGCCCAGCGCCTTGTAGAGCGCGGCGGGAATGTTCTTCACCTCGAACACGAACGTCGTGATGAACGGTCCTGCGCCCTCCAGCGGTCGCCCGGCCCGCGCCAGCGTGACGAAGCGGGTCACGTTGTGCGCCGCGTCCGACACGTCGGCCTCCAGGATGGTCAGCCCGTACAGCGCCGCCGCCGCAGGCGGGGCGAGCGCGGCGATGGCGGGGTCCTTCAGGTCGGCGACCACGGCGGCCGCGCCTGCCGTGTCGGGATAGGCGACCGGCTTGATGCCCGCGTCGCGCAGCCAATGGCGGCACTGGCCCAGCGCCTGCGGGTGGCTCATCGCCTCGCGCACGTCCGCGCGGTTGCCCACCGCCAGCAACGCGTGGCGGATATTCAGAAAATGCTCGCCGGTGATGACCAATCCCGATTCCGGCAGCAGGAAATGCATGTCGGCGACGCGGCCGTGCAGCGAATTCTCGATCGGGATGATCGCGCAGTCGGCCTGCGCCCTCTGCACCGCCTCGATCGCGTCGGCGAAGTCGAAGCACGGTAGCGGCAAGCCGTCCGGAAACGCCTCCATCGCCGCGACATGGCTGTTTGCACCGGGCGCGCCCTGGAACGCGACCGCGCGGCCCGGCTCGCTCCTGGCCGCTTCGGTCATCCGCGCCACGATCGGGCGCGCGGGGGGCGCGTAATTCTCCATATCGGAAGGCCGGGTAATCGCCATGCTTGCGATGGGCAATCCCGCGCTTTAAGGGCGGGGGACTTACAACTCTTTTCCAAACGGGCGGCAATGGACAATCGGAGCAACACCATCGCGGGCTGGGTGCTGGCAGGCTGCGTCTGCGCCCTCGGGCTGTCGATCGCGAGCGGCATGGCGTTCCACGGCGGTCGCCCGGAAAAGATGGGCTATCCGATCGAGGGTGTCGAGGAAGCCGGTGCCGGCGGTGGTGCGGCCGAAGCGCCGATCGCGGCCCGCCTCGCGACCGCCGACGCGGCCAAGGGACAGGCAAGCTTCGCCAAGTGCGCCGCGTGCCACACCATCAACCAGGGCGGCGCGAACGGCGTCGGTCCAAACCTGTGGGCGACGCTGGGCGAAGGCATCGCTCAGGGCAAGGGCGGCTTCGCCTTCTCCGAAGCGCTGAAGGCCAAGGGCGGCACCTGGACGTTCGATGCGATGGACGCCTGGCTGAAGAGCCCGCGGAAGTTCGCCGACGGCACCAAGATGACCTTTGCCGGCCTGGGCAATGCCGAGGAACGCGCGAACGTGATCGCCTATCTGAACGCGCAGGGCTCGAACCTGCCGCTCCCGGCCGCGCCGGCAGCGGGTGCCGCTCCCGCTGAGGGCACGCCGGCCCCGGACGCTGCGACCAACAAGGAAGGCACCGGGACGCTCGGCAACACCGCCGACGTCCAGAATGCCGCGACGCCGGCCAGCGGCGCCCCGTCGGTCGATCCCGCAGCAGCGGAACGCGCGCCGAAGTGACGGGCGACCGGCGGGTTTGCAAAAGCGAACCCGCGGACTCGCCACGACGGGCAGCGGGGCCACGAAGCGATCCCGTCTGACGGCGTGGCGACCCCACCGAAGACCCCCTTGGGTCGCGGCGATCCCGCGCCTTTTATCCAGTAGCCCCCCGCAAAACGGCCCCTTTCTGGACCGCCGAGGAATTCCTAACTCGCCGCGATGCTTGCAACGACTTCCCTGCGCCGTCTGATCTACACCAGCCGGGCGACCGGCCGCGATCAGCGCGACGCGAAGCACGACATCCTGGCCCAATCGCGCCGTAACAACGGCATGGATGGCATATCCGGCATCCTGTGGAGCAACGGCGATCGGTATTTGCAGGTGCTCGAAGGGCCCACCGCCAGCATCGACGACGCCTTCGACCGCATCCGCCACGACCCGCGGCACACCGACGTCGTGATTCTCGACGACCGGGGCGTCGCCGATCGCCAGTTCGGCGACTGGGCGATGGCGGGCATGCCGGGCGACCATCCCGAAGATGCGCAAGCCCGCCTGCGGCTGCTGCTGCGCAACGTCGATGCGGAGGTGGCGCGGTTCTTCGCGGAGTGAGATCCGTCCTTCGCGCCCCGGAAAAAGCCCGGGCACCCCGCGCTCTAATGTTGGAAAGTGCGTGCTACGCTTGGCGCAGGCACGCTCGATGACAGTGTTGGATGACAGGGGCGTCCCGACGGACGGACCGGCAAAGAACGCGCCCTTGGTGTGAACTTCATGACCTTCGTGGTGGCGCCACGTCGTCAGACGGTGCGGGCTGCGCTCGCGCCGCCGCCCGACGCGGCGAGTCCGCGGGTTTGCTTGGCGCAAACCCGCCGGCCGCCCGGTTAGAGCGTCGGGTCGTGCTCGGCGTAGTGTTTGCGCACGACCTCCCAGCCTTCCTCCGCCGTTTCGCAATAGGTGAACAGCGACAGGTCCTTTTCGGAAATGACGCCTTCTTCCACCAGCGCGGGAAAGTTGACGACGCGTTCCCAGAAGGCGCGGCCGTACAGCAGGATCGGCATCGGCTTGATCTTGCCGGTCTGGATCAGCGTCAGCAGTTCGAACAGTTCGTCGAAGGTGCCGAACCCGCCGGGGAAGGCCGCCAGCGCGCGGGCGTGGAGCAGGAAGTGCATCTTGCGCAGCGCGAAATAGTGGAACTGCATGCTCAGCGCCGGGGTCACGTACGGATTGGGCGCCTGTTCGTGCGGCAGGACGATGTTCAGCGCGATCGATTCGGCGCCGACGTCCAGTGCGCCGCGATTTGCCGCTTCCATGATCGAGGGGCCACCGCCCGAACACACGACGAAGTGGCGCATGCCGGCTTCGTCGAGCGGGAAGTTGCTGACCTTTTGCGCGAGTTCGCGCGCGACGTCGTAGTATTTTGACTTTTCGACCAGCTTTTCGGCGATCCGGCGCTGCGGGCCATCGGCCGGCGCGGCGTCGAGCAATGCTTTGGCCTTTTCGGGCTCGGGGATGCGGGCCGAACCATAGAAGACGAAGGTCGAGCCGATCTTGGCTTCCGCCAGGATCAGTTCGGGCTTCAGCAGTTCGAGCTGGAAGCGGACCGGACGCAGGTCTTCGCGCAGCAGGAAGTCCATGTCCTGGAAGGCGAGGCGGTAAGACGGATGCTCGGTCTGGGGGGTGGACACGCCCTGCTTGGCGGTCTCGGCATCCTGTTTCGCGCGCGGAAAGACGCGCTCTGGCACTTTGGTATCTGTCATTTTGTCAGGGACTACGCGCCTTTCTTTACCGGCACAATGCGGCGCCGCCGAGATCGAGGTGCAGGTGGTTGTAATGCGCCGCATTGTAATCGGGCGACAGCACGGTCCGGAAGCGCCGACACGCGGATTGCCGGATGATTTGCAGAAAGCGCTGCACGTCCGGGTCCGTCGTCCGCCAGTCGCGCTCGATGGTGATGCGGCGCCCGTCGGCCAGCACGAAGGCGGCGATGTCGACCGCGTTGCCGGTGGCATGTTCGGAGAGGCGCGTGGTCGCGGTGCCGACGCGGTTGCGGCAGGCATAGGTGCCGAACGTCTCGACCTTGCGCACCTCGCTGCCCAGGATCTCGCGGCCCGCAGGCACGACGCCGTTGCGGACCCAGGCGGTGAAGCTGCGCGCCAGCGGGCACGCCATCGCCTTCAGATTGGTCGTCGGCACCCCGTAATCGAGCAACTGGACGGTCCCGACCAGCAGGCACCCACCGCCGAAATCGCGGTCGGGCAGCGGAGAATAGCGGACCTGTTCGCGCGACAGGTCGGCGAAGCAGTGTTGGGTCGCGCGGCTGGGGGGCTGGTTGAGCATGACGGGCGGCGCGCCGGTCGGCCGGGGCGGCCGTTCGGGGCGGCCGCCGCCGCAGGCGGCGAGCAGCAGGGCAAGGACAAGCGCGGCAGAACGGAACACGACGCCGATCATCCCTGCCCGTGGCGGTATTGTCACGCGGGCTTCGTCGCAGCGCGTAACCGGCCCGGCGCATTGGTAACCGATGTTACGTTTGACAGACGTGCCCGCATCGTTAGGGCCGCCGACGGGCCACGCGGTCCCAACGCCGCGCGCGCTCTCTGCAAGGAGAGACTGACATGACTGACCTACCCCTCGCGCCTGCGACAAAGCCGGCGCGTCCGTATTTTTCCTCCGGCCCCTGCGCGAAGCCGCCGGGCTGGGCCCCCGAAAATCTTGCGGTCGAATCGCTCGGCCGGTCACATCGTTCGAAGATCGGCAAGGCGCGCTTGGCGTATTGCATCGACCTGATGCGCGAGCTGCTGGCGCTGCCCGACACGCACCGCATCGGCATCGTGCCCGGTTCGGACACCGGCGCGTTCGAAATGGCGATGTGGACGATGCTGGGCGCGCGCCCCGTCACCACGCTCGCCTGGGAAAGTTTCGGTGAGGGTTGGGTCACCGATGCGGTCAAGCAGCTGAAGCTCGACCCGACCGTCCTGCGCGCCGATTACGGCCAGCTGCCGGACCTGGGCGCGGTCGATTGGTCCAACGACGTGCTCTTCACCTGGAACGGCACCACCAGCGGCGTGCGCGTGCCGAACGGCGACTGGATCGCCGACGACCGCGAGGGGCTCTCTTTCGCCGACGCGACCAGCGCAGTGTTCGCCTACGACCTGCCGTGGGACCGGATCGATGTCGCTACTTTCAGCTGGCAGAAGGTGCTGGGCGGCGAGGGCGGTCACGGTGTCCTGATCCTCGGCCCCCGTGCGGTCGAGCGGCTGGAAAGCTATACCCCCGCCTGGCCGCTGCCGAAGGTCTTCCGCCTGGTTTCCAAGGGCAAGCTGACCGAGGGCATCTTCAAGGGTGAGACGATCAACACGCCCTCGATGCTCGCGGTCGAGGATTGTATCGCCAGCCTGGAATGGGCGAAGTCGCTGGGCGAAGGCGGGCTGATCGCACGATCTGATGCCAATGCCGCGGCGCTGGATAGGATCGTGCAGACACGCGACTGGCTCGGCCATCTCGCGCAGGACGAAGCCTCGCGGTCGAAGACCAGCGTGTGCCTGACCGTCGCCGGTGCTGACGAGGCGTTGATCAAGACGATGGCCGGTGCGCTCGAAAAGGCCGGCGCGGCGTACGACGTCGCCGGCTACCGCGACGCGCCGCCGGGCCTGCGCATCTGGTGCGGCGCGACCGTCGATACGGCCGATATCGAAGCGCTCGGACCGTGGCTCGACTGGGCCTACGCGACCGCGAAAGCGGGCTGACCCCTCCCTGTGCTCCGGCGAAGGCCGGAGCCCTGGCGATCTTCGCCATTTCCTTTCCAACGCTCCGGCCTGCGCCGGAGCACGATCATTGGACACCCGAAT
Source organism: Sphingomonas sp. (assembly GCA_035709645.1). GTDB lineage: Bacteria > Pseudomonadota > Alphaproteobacteria > Sphingomonadales > Sphingomonadaceae > Sphingomonas. The sequence continues at coordinate 915 of DASTEN010000508.1, read as the reverse complement.
CATGCCCAAAGTCCTCATCAGCGACAGAATGGACCCCAAGGCCGCCCAGATCTTCCGCGAGCGCGGGGTCGAGGTCGACGAGATCACCGGCAAGACCCCGGAGGAGGTCATCGCGATCATCGGCGACTATGACGGTCTCGCCATCCGCAGCTCGACCAAGGTGACCAAGGCGATCCTCGACGCCGCCACCAACCTGAAGGTCGTCGGCCGCGCCGGCATCGGCGTCGACAACGTCGATATCCCCGCCGCGTCGGCGAAGGGCGTCGTCGTGATGAACACGCCGTTCGGCAACTCGATCACGACCGCCGAACATGCCATCGCGCTGATGTTCGCGCTCGCCCGCCAGCTGCCCGAGGCCAACGCGCAGACCCAGGCAGGGACGTGGCCGAAGAACGGCTTCATGGGTGTCGAGGTGACCGGCAAGACGCTCGGCCTGATCGGCGCGGGCAATATCGGCTCGATCGTCGCCGACCGTGCGCTTGGCCTGCGCATGAAGGTCATCGCCTTCGATCCGTTCCTGTCGCCCGAACGTGCCGTCGAACTGGGGGTCGAGAAGGTCGAGCTCGACCAGCTGCTCGCGCGCGCCGACTTCATCACGCTGCACACGCCGCTGACCGACCAGACCCGCAACATCCTGTCGGCCGAGAACCTCGCCAAGACGAAGAAGGGTGTGCGCATCATCAATTGCGCGCGCGGCGGCCTGATCGACGAAGCGGCGCTCAAGGCGGGGCTCGATTCGGGTCACGTCGCCGGCGCGGCGCTCGACGTGTTCGTGGAGGAGCCGGCCAAGGCGTCGCCTTTGTTCGGCACGCCCAATTTCGTCTCGACACCACACCTGGGCGCCTCGACGACGGAGGCACAGGTGAACGTGGCGATCCAGGTTGCCGAACAGATGGCCGATTATCTCGTGTCGGG